>CALMKO010000058.1 GCA_937867415.1 uncultured Verrucomicrobiota bacterium
TAAACTTCGTCATCGTTCCGTCATGCGTTAACGACGAAGAACCCGACGAAGAACCATTGCTTTTGGGGTGAAGTCCGTTGGGAAAGCTCATGAGAGGACCGGAGTGCAGGGAAATGGGAGTGTGGCCATCGCGAAACGATCGCTTCACTCTTCCATCGGGTAGGCGTTTTCACCATGCTCCGAACGGTCGAGGCCTTCGTATTCCTGTTCTTCCGTCACCCGCAGACCGAGCGTGGCCTTGACGATGAAAGCGATGATCACCGTCGCTACTGCGGACCAGAGGATCGTCACCCCGAGACCGGTTGACTGGATGAAGAGCTGGGTTCCTACGGATTTCACCAATCCAAGTCCGCCCAGCGAGGCTTGCCCGAAAAACGCCAGCAGCAGCGTGCCGAGAATGCCGCCCACACCGTGGACGGCAAACACATCGAGCGAGTCGTCGATGTGCATCTTTTCCCGGATGAGGCCCACCGAAAAATAGCAGACCACTGCGGCGACCGCGCCGATGACGATCGCCCCAAACGGCCCGACATCGCCCGACGCCGGAGTGATGGTTGCCAGACCCGCGACCAGCCCGGTGACCATGCCGATCAGGCCGACCTTGCCATTGTATACCCGTTCGAGAAGACACCAGACCAAGGCAGCTGCGCAGGCCGACAGGTGCGTCACCAGAATCGTCATTCCCGCCGCACCGTTAGCGCCGAGCTGGCTGCCGCCGTTGAAGCCGAACCAACCCACCCACAGCATGGCTGCTCCGATGTAAACCATCCCCGGACTATGAGGCGGGTGCGGATGAGTGGGGAAACCCCGGCGTTTTCCCAGAATGAGCGCGAGAACCAGGGCGGTCGTTCCCGCGGTCGCGTGGACCACGATGCCTCCCGCCAGATCCCGGATTCCCATCTGCTGCAGCCAGCCGCCACCCCAGATCCAATGAGTCACCGGAGTGTAAACCAGAACCAGCCACAGTGTGGAAAAGAGCATGATCGCCCCGAACTTCATCCGCTCCACCACCGCTCCGACGTATAGTCCCGGCGTGATGATCGCGAAGGTCATCTGAAACATGACGAACAGGATTTCCGGCAGCTTGGTTCCCGGCGCGACCGAGTCCGCGGTGATGCCTTTCAAAAATGCGGCATCGAGATTGCCAATCCAGCCGCCAGTTCCTTTGAACGCCAGGCTGTAAAGTCCGCCCACCCACAGAAGGGAGGCCAGGCAGGCGATGCCGCCACATTGCGCCATCACGGAAAGCACATTCCGTCCCCGCACCAAGCCGCCGTAGAACAAGGCGAGGCCCGGCATGGTCATGAACAGAACCAAAGCGGTGGCGATCAGCACCCATGCGGTATGACCGGAATCAACGGCTGGGCTGCCATCCTGAGCTCGAAGAAACACGGTGCTCAGAGCGAAGATGCCCAGCACCAAACGACTTGTTTTAAATGAGTTGAGACGCAGCATAGGCCCCTCTTGGAGCAGAATGTATTCCACCCATGAGCGAAATTCATAATTGTGTTAAAATCTTATGAAAATCATTGATATCAACAGGGAAAGCCCGCTTTTGACGGATCAATCGCTGTCACTGACGATGTGCCCGCATGCCGAGCAAATCCGCCGTATTGAACTGAGCGCCCGCGACCTTCCGTCCTAGAAACCAGGGTCGGTGTGCAAATTTTGACAAATCCCCGCATCTTTGGAGACAGCTTGAAAGCATTTGTGGCGGTGGACGCCTGCGACATGCGAAGGAGTTTCAACGGTCTGCATCGCGCCGTTAGCACTCGGTTGATGGAAGATGCCGAGAGCGGTCGACGGTCCAACTGCGGATTCCAGAACGATCGCGAGGCGCGGCGACTTTCGCCGTGCAATTTGCCAGGACCGGTGTCCGGATTCACGAGGGTGTGGGGGAGGTGTGCGCGACACCCAAGGACTCAAGCGGTCCCGATCAAGAGTCGTCCGGGCGAGTCACCTGGCGGTTGATTCCTTTGAGGAAATCACCGCCAAGCCAAGCCGCTTATTTGATCTCCTCTTCCTCGTCGATGGTGTGGGTGAGGATGAACTGGAGGTCATCCAGGCCGAGGTTGGAGGCGAAGCCTTCGTCGCCGAGCACGTTGGTGACGAGCTGGGTTTTTTGATGCTGAAGGATGCGGATCTTCTCCTCGACCGTGTCGCGGGTGAGCAGACGGTAGGCGATGACCTTGTTTTTCTGGCCGATGCGGTGGGTTCGGTCGATGGCTTGGTTCTCGACGGCGGGGTTCCACCATGGGTCGTAGAGGATGACGTAGGAGGCGGAGGTGAGGTTGAGGCCGGCTCCCCCGGCTTTGAGGGAGAGCATGAACACCGATGGCTCTTTGGTCGTTTGGAAGCGCTCGATTTCGCCTTTGCGGTCCTTGGTTTGGCCGGTGAGGTAGTTGTAGGGGCGGTTGTTGAGTTCCAGACGGGCCTTGATGAGGTCGAGCATGGAAACGAACTGCGAGAAGACGAGGACTTTGTGGCCTTCCTCGTGGAGTTGGTCCAGCAGGTAGAAGAGAGACTCCATTTTGGCGGATTCCTCCTTGAGATACTTCGGGTCGATGAGGCCGGGGTGGCAGCAAATCTGACGAAGGCGCATGAGACCTTGGAGGATGGCGAAGGAGTTCTTCTTCACCGCCTCGTCGGAATCGAGTCCTAACAGCGCTTTCTGGATGCGCTTGAGTTCGTTTTTGTAAAGCTCGACCTGGATGCCTTCCATCTTCGAGTAAACTTCCTCTTCGGTCCGGGGCGGGAGGTCCTGGGCGACCTGAAGCTTGGTGCGGCGGAGCAGGAAGGGGCGAAGGCGGGAGGCGAGGCGGCTCTGGCTGAGCGGGTCCTTGCGCTTGTCGAAGCGTTTCTTGAAGTAGGCGCGGCTGCCGAGCACGCCGGGCATGGCGAAGGCCATGAGCGACCACATGTCGAGAAGACGGTTCTCGATGGGGGTTCCGGTGAGGACCAGGCGGTTCTGGGAGTCCAACTCGCGGGCGCATTTGGCGGCCTTGGAGTCGGGGTTTTTGATTTGTTGCCCTTCGTCAAGAATGGTGGTGAGCCATTTGATGCCGTTGAGTTCCTCGCCGCAGACGCGGAGTTGGGCGTAGTTGAGAACGAGGATGTCGATGTTGTTCTGGATGTTATCGACGTTGATGTCGTCGCGATTTTTGAGAATCTTGACCTTGAGTTGTGGGGTGAATTTGCCGGCCTCGCTATACCAGACGTCGAGCACGGATTTCGGGCAGACGACGAGAGCGGGTTTTTTCATGCCGCCTGTCTTGCGGTGTTCTTCGAAGAGCCAGAGCAGGTAGGTGAGCGACTGGATGGTTTTTCCGAGTCCCATGTCGTCCGCGAGGATGCCGCCGAAGTTGTTGACGGAGAGGTAGGCGAGGAACTTGAAGCCGTCGATCTGATAGGGACGGAGGGTGGCGTTGAGGCCCTCGGGGAGGTCCGGGTTGACTTCGAGCTGGATGTCGTTGGCGCGGTTTTTGATGCGTTCCCAGGCTTTCGGATCAAAGACCTCGGCGGCCTTGGGATCGGAGAGTTGGAGGGCGTGCATGCGGTGGGTCTCGCCGGAGAGGTCGAAGGGATCCAGGCCGAGGCGGGTGACGGCTTCGCGTTGGTCGGCGTCGAGTTTGATTTCGAGACGCATCCAGGTGCCGTCGTCCATGCGGACATAGCCGCCGCGGGCCGCGACGAGCTGGCGGATCTGGGCTTTGGAAAGGTTGGCTCCTTGCACGTCGATGACGATGCGGAGGTCGAACCAGTCGATGTCCTGGCCGACAACTTCGAAGCGGACGGCGGCGGTGACAGGGTCGGCAAGGATGGACTTGAGGCGGAGGTCGATGTCGAGCTCGATGTCCTCCGGCATGGCCTTGATCCACTCGGCGAATCTTTCAGGGAACTGCTTGGTGATGCGGGATTTGAAGGAGAGCAGTTTTTCGTCGTAGCTCAGGCCCATTTCATCCAGGATGGCAGGCACGGGATAGAGCGCCTCGCGGGCGAAGCGGAGGAGCTGCTTGCCTTTGACCGGTTGTTGCTCGGCGAGTTCCCAGCCTTCCTTGGTGAGGCGCTCGGTGCGGCGGCCCTTGGTCTCGATGGCATTGACATCGATGACCAGGTGCTCGGTCTCGGCAGCGGTGAGACCGGCGATGAGTTTCATCTCAAAGCGTGGCTTGAGCTCGAGATCGACCACGCGCTTGACGAGGGATTCGGGTAGGGCCGCGCCGATTTTGCGGAGGAATTCAACGCCTTCCAAAGAGTCGATGACGCGTGTGGGGATGAGGTAGCGCGGCATGACGTCCGTTTCTTCCAACCAGCGTGGTGGGCCGGGGAAGACGGTTTCGTCCGACTGATAGAGTTCCTTGCGGCCGGGGAGCAGACGCACGGAGTGGGAGACATTTTCGCCAGCGGCGGTGACGAGCTGGAGAGCGAAGCTTTTGGGGTCGTATGGCTCGTCTTCGCAGATCCATGAGAGTGGATCTTCGGAGACTTTGAACTCCCGTTCGTCAAGGTTGACGATGTAGCCTTTGAGTGCGGGCTGGCGGAAGACGCGGTTCATGAAGCGGCAGGATTCCTCTTGGTCGAAATCGAGGGTGGTGTCGCCGAATTTCCGATAGAAGGCGAGGTAGTGTTCCCACAGGGTCTGGCTGGAGGCGTCCATCAGAAGGGCAGCTTCATGGTGGAGCGTCACGTAGGTCTCGATGTCGTTTTTCTCGCGGAGTTGGACCCAGACGTTGGCCTTCTCCTCTTTCACCTCGAGGCGTGCTTCATTGATGGTCGCGACGAGCCGGAAGGCGACGGTCAAAGGGGCGTCTTGAGGAGGGCGCTCGTTGACCTGTTCGATGCGCTCATACCAGGAGGCGACCTCCCGCTCCTGTTCCCAGTCCGCCATTTTTTTCTGCACGTGACCAAGATCGGTGATCACGCTCATGAACTCGGGGTAAGGGAGCTTCTTCTTGAAAAAGGCGTAAGCGATGTAGTTCCAGAACTCAAGGATGTCGCCAGGCGGGATCGGCCAGAGTTCAAGCGGCTCGTAGGTGGTGATCTCCCAGCGCGGGGTGATGCGGACCATGTCGTGGTCGTGGAGCTCACCCTCGATCACATAGCGGCGGTAACGCTTCTCGATCTTGGTCACGAAGTCGGCTTCCTTGTCGTCCAGCTCGCGACCGAGCTTTTCCTCGATGATGTCGAGGACGGGGGTGTCATCAAACTCGTTTGGCGACTCGGGCAGGTCTTCGCCGCGGTGCATCCGCTCCATCATCGTGGCGTATTGGCACGCTCCGGCGATGAGTTCGTCTTCAGCGGTGCAGGAGCCGAACCAGCGGTTCCCCTGAAGGCGCAGACTGGTGCGGAAGGTACCGGTCTCGTCCTCGACCCGACCTTGGATGAAAAGGTGATTCCCGAAAATCTGGGTGACGGCACCGTCCTTTTGCAGCATTTCACCCCGTTTTCTGGCTTCTTCTGGAAAGCTGTTGAGGAAATTGAGAGTCGCTCGGTCTGGATTCATCGCGTCAAAAATTGAAAAGATCATCCCGCATCATGCGCAAAAGGCACCTTGCCACGTCACGCAACGTCGGGACGCGATCATAAGCCCCGAAATTTAGATCACGCAATAAAAACCCGACATAAAAACCTCTGGGAAAAGTTGATTGTTTTGACTTGTGAATCACTGAATTTTGCTCAACCGCTGCCTTGCGTAGGGAGCTTCAAGCTGCGAAAAACCCCGGCGTGCACGTTTGCTCCCGGTTTGCCCCCAGTCCTACGGGACCTCTTCATCTCGGCCATGTTCTTGCCGCTCGTGTCGCCTTTTCGATCGCCAAGAGTCGTCCCGGAGGGGCGTTTCTGCTCCGTCATGAGGACATCGACGGGCCACGGGTGCGGGAAGAGTTTTACACCCGGATCGAGGAAGACCTGAAGTGGCTTGGATTGGATTGGCAAGGGACTCCCCTGCGACAGAGCGCGCGCGGCCCCTCGTATCATGCCGCGCTCGACACGCTACGCGAACGGGCTCTGGTTTATCCGTGCTTTTGCACCCGGCGGGAAATCCAACAGGAGTGGGCCCGCATGGTCGCCGCTCCTCATGGGAGAGATACGCCCGTCTATCCCGGGACCTGCAAGGGGCTGGGCGACGGAGAAATTCGGCGGCGCCTCGAAGCGGGACTCCCCCATGCGTGGCGGCTGGATGCCCAAAAGGCTCTGCAGGTTGTCGGGCCGCTCGCGTTTCACGATCTCCGCTTGGGGGCTTTCAAGGTCGATGCAGCTCTGCTCGGCGATGTGGTGCTCGCCCGCAAAGACATCGGCGCGGCCTATCATCTGGCGGTGGTGGTCGATGACGCATTTCAGGAGATGACCCACGTCACCCGTGGCGAGGATTTGCTTTCCTCCACCCATGTGCACCGCCTGCTGCAGGCGCTCTTGGGTTTGCCCGAGCCTTGTTATCTGCACCACGCCCTCATCCTCGATGATGAGGGGAAGCGGCTTGCGAAAAGCGGGGGGGGGCAAACCCTAGCGGACCTCCGGCAAAGCGGGCTCACGCGTGACGAGGTTCTCGCGTTGACCGACCCTGCTTTTCCCACCTGCTTGGGAGAATGCAACATTCCAGACAGACCTTCACTCTTGCACCGTTCTATTTCCGGATGATATCACCACCAACCGCGTCCTTTTTACATTTATGATCCCTGTTTTAAAAGCCACCCTGCCCATCATCACGATCAGTTCCGCCCTGATCTCATCCGTTGGGGCGTTTGGCTTCCGCGATCCGGATCCACTGGATGCCAAGGCTACGGACGCGGCGACCACGGTGGTGACCTCGAAAATTCTGGAGAACTCGCAATTCGCCCACCAACAACTCGACGACGAACTCGCGAAGAAATTCCTGGATCGTTACCTGGACACCCTCGATGGGGCCCGCCTGGTTTTCCTGCAAAGCGACATCGGCGAGTTTGCCAAAAAACAACCGAATCTCGCCGAGGCCACCCGCAAGCACGGGGATAACAGTCTCGCCCACTTCATTTTCAAGCGCTATCTTGAACGGCTCGACCAGCGGATCGCCTTCATCACTGAGCAACTCAAGCAGTCGAAATTTGATTTTTCCAGTGATGAGACCTTCGCCTACGAGCGCAAGGATGCGCCCCGGCCTGTCGATCTAACAGCCGCCAAGGCGCTCTGGCAGCAGCAGCTCCGTTACGAATACCTCCAGGAAAAACTCGCCGGGAAAAGCGAGCCCGAGATCGTCAAGCTGCTCACCCGCCGCTCCACCCGTCTCGCCGAGACCATGCGGAAGTTTGATGACAAGGCAGTGCTTGAGTTCTATCTTGAAGCTCTCGCCCAGGTCTATGATCCGCACTCGGACTACATGGGACCGAAACAGCTCAAAGACTTCGAAATCAACATGAATCTCTCCCTCATCGGGATCGGTGCCACGCTGCGCTCAGATGATGGCTACTGCAAGATCATGGAATTGGTTCCCGGCGGTCCTGCCGCACGCAGCGGGCTCATCAAGGCGGGCGACCGCATCGTCGGCGTCGCCCAAAAGAAGGGCGACGAGTTCACCGACATCATCGACCTTCCCCTCAATCAAGCCGTCGATCTCATCCGGGGAAAAAAGGGCACGCCTGTTCTTCTCAACATCATCCCTGCCGGTGCCATCGACGATAGCGCGCGCAAGGTGATCACCATCATCCGCGAGGAGATCAAGCTCGAGGATCAGCAAGCCAAGGCCCAGGTGATCGATCTGCCAGCCGGCACGGAAAAACAACGCATCGGCATCATCGATCTCCCCGGATTCTATGCGGGCGAGGGAGACGGCAAGAACGCTCCCACCTCCGCCACCGCGGATGTTAAAAAACTCATTACCAAGCTCAAAGCGGAAAATGTCACCGGCATCATCCTCGATCTCCGCCGCAACGGTGGTGGATCCCTGCAGGAATCGATCGACCTAACAGGCTTGTTCATCCCGGCCGGTCCCGTTGTGCAGACGCGCAGTCTCGAAGGTCGGGTGGAGGTCGGGAAAGATCGTGATGGCAAGGTTTTCTACGATGGTCCGCTGGTCGTGCTCATCAGTCGCTTCAGCGCATCTGCCTCCGAGATTGTCGCCGGTGCCTTGCAGGACTACGGGCGCGCGCTTGTGGTGGGTGATACGGCCACCTTTGGCAAAGGGACCGTGCAGACGATCGTTCCGCTTTCCCGGGTCATGCAGAGTGAGGGCATCATCCCGGGCAGCGACCCCGGGGCCTTGAAAGTCACCATCAGCAAGTTCTACCGTCCGAGTGGCAAGTCCACCCAGCTCGAAGGGGTCAAGGCGGACATCGTGATTCCATCCCTATCAGACATGCCTGAGATCGGGGAGCGGGACTTGGAAAATCCGCTGCCGTGGGACACCATCGCGCCAGTGAAGTTTACCGCCGTTGACCGCGTAGCCCGAGTGCTGCCCGATTTGCAAGCCCGCTCGGGCAAGCGGGTTTCCTCCGACCCCGAATTCGCGGAGCTGAAAACGACCATTGAACGCTTCGAGAAAATGCGCGCGGAGAAATCCGTATCCCTGAATGAAGCCGCCCGCCAGAAGGAGAAGGACGAGCTCAAGGCCCGCAATGAAGCGCTGAAAAAAGAACGTCTCGCGCGTGCCACGCCCCCCTCCCCCGCCTATGAAGTCACTCTCAAAAACTATAACAAACCCGGCCTGGCTGACCTTGTGAAGCCTAAATCGCTCCCCGCCGACGACGAGGCTGATCCTGATTCAGATCCCCAGATCGACCCCGATTCAGGGGCGCCGGAGGATGATATCATACTCAAGGAGGCTCAGAAAATCCTCATTGACTATAGCCAGGTGCTGAAGAGTTAGCATTACGCCTGTTAGGCGGGCGGTGTCACGCCCGGAAGTTTCCTGCGGTAGTCGGTAGGGGATTGTCCCGCGATTCCCTTGAACACCCGGTTGAAATGGGTGAGCGACTGGAAGCCCACTGCGAAAGCCACCTCTGACACGCGGATACGGGGTTGGATGAGGAGGTTTTTCGCGGCTTCGACGCGGGTTCTTGCGATATACTCGGTGAAAGACAATCCCGTGGATTGCTTAAATTTCTTACAGAAATAACAAGCGCTGAGGTGGGCGCAATCCGCGACCTCCTGCAGGGTAAGCGGCTCGGTGAAGTGTTCTTTGATATACGCGCGTGCCCGTTGGATCGTGGCGGACTCGGAATTCCCGTTGCGGAGAACCAACTGGCCGGCGAGCAATGACAGATGCGCCGCGAAGATGGTGAGCAGATCGAGAACCGAGCGGTAATGCTCCTCCGACATGGTCGGAGTGGAGAAATAAATCTGGCAGAGTTGATGCTCGTCGAAATCGATCCCCTGTGCCTTGAGCCGGGCAACCATTTTGCTGAATCTCATGCGGGTCGGATGCTGTGTCGCGACACCGCCAGTGCGCAGGAATCCAAGGGTGATGTTGCCTATCCGGACAGGCACGCCGCTTTGGCAGATTCCCGCGAAGCAGATCTCGGTGGAGGGCGAATTTTCCTCCGCTAACAAGGTGGCAGGCCGGGAGTAAAGACAGTTCCGGCAGGTGTGGTGGTGAAGCGCCAGCCACTTGCATAGCGGATTCTTATGATGGCCTTCTTCGACGGCTGCACGGATGCCTTGCGGGGAAATCAAGACCAAGGGAAGCTGGATCACCTCTTCGAATGCCCGCACGTAATTCTGGCAGAGTTCCAAATGATCGAGTTGTTCGATCACCCGGGAGGTACCCACGCGAGCGGTGCGTGTCGTTGTTGTCTCTGAGCTCCTCATGAAATCATCCGAGCTTTGGGGGAAGGTTTCAACAATCGGGAAATGCCGGGGCTAGGTCAAACCAAAAATCAGGGCAATCCGCCCCGGGGATTCCAACTCTATCGCACATTCCGTGAAATGCCCCTCCACACCCGTCTGCGCAATAACTCCAACACGATCATCCCGCATGCGAAAGGTAGAATGAACATCCACACCGCCAGCGGGATGGGCGCAGTGCCGAAAAGCGCGTTGCCCCACGGGGTGTAGTCGATCAGCATGATGAGTAACATCTCCATGGCGACGCCGCCCACGAGGAGCTTGTTGCTGAAAAAGGTCCGGAGATTCATGGATCGCCGCACGCTACGGCAGAGGAACACGTTGGCAACCTGCATGACGACGATGGCGCTCAGACAGGCGGTGGTGGCTTGGAGGTAGAGCGGGTCCTTGGTTGCCAGGGACTGCCCGAAAGACCATCCGCCGCCACGCAGCACGAACAGGAAGGCGGCCAGCGCCGCGACGGCTTGCAGCGGTCCGAGAAAAAGGTAGGCACGGGTGAGCAGGCTGCCGCTGAGCAGGCGCTGGTCCCGACCACGCGGCGGGGCCATCATGATTTCGGGTCCGCCTCTTTCGGCACCCAGTCCGAGCGCAGGCAGCATATCAGTACCGAGATCCACAGCGAGGATCTGAATGATCGTAAGCGGCAGCGGGATCCGGAAAACCACAAACGCAAGGTAGGGGATGATCTCCGGGATGTTCGAGGTGAGGATGTAGGTCAGGAAATTGCGGATGTTCACAAACACCGCGCGCCCTTCCTCGATGGCGGCCACAATGCTCGCGAAGTTATCATCTAACAATACAATGTCAGCGGACTCCCTGGCGACGTCGGTGCCGCTCAGACCCATGGCGATGCCGACATGCGCCTTGCGCAGCGCGGGAGCGTCGTTCACTCCGTCACCGGTGACAGCCACGATCTCATTCTTCTTTTTCAGTGCGGCTACGATGCGCATCTTCTGCTCTGCCTGCACGCGGGCGAAAATGATTTCCGGCGCATCCAGCGCGAGCTGGAGTTGGATATTGGACAGGTGGACGAGTTGTTCGCCCGTGATCAACACCGGGCATGCCGTGCGCACCAATCCGATTTCGCGGGCGATGGCCTCGGCGGTCTGCGGATGGTCGCCAGTGACCATGATCACCTTGATGCCCGCGTTGCGGCATTGTTGCAGCGCGCCAGGGACTTCCGGGCGTGGCGGATCCTCGAGTCCGACCAGTCCGGCGACGACCATTTCCGAGTCGGCATTTTCGAGCTCGAAGTCCGGCGGGAGAGGCCGCCAGGCAAGCGCGAGCACCCGCAGGCCATCCTTGCCCATTTTTTCGGCGGCGGTCTTGTAGCGCTCCGCAAGCTCGTTTGATAGATCGCTGGTTTCTTCACCACTTGCAGCATACTTGCAGCGGGCGAGCACCACCTCGGGGGCACCCTTGCAAAAGAGGATTGGCCCGGTTGCCGTGCGGTGGATGGTGGAGAGTCGCTTTTTGTCGGAATCAAAGGGAATTTCTTGGATCCTCGGCAAATCGGGAATCGCAGGCATGGCCTTTGCCGCGAGCTGGACCAGGGCGACTTCCATGGGGTCGCCCAACCAGGTGGTTTCCGATTTTTTCAAATCATGACAGAATGCCGCGATCTTGAAAAAGGGCAGGGTGTTAGGTGTGGTGGGCTGATGGTGGTCCATCAACTCGCCGTCGATGAACAAGCGCTTTACCGACATGCGGTTTTGCGTGAGCGTGCCTGTCTTGTCGGTGCAGATCACCGTGGTACAGCCGAGCGCCTCGACCGCGGGAAGGTGGCGGATGAGCGCGTTACGCCGGGCCATGCGCTGGGAGGCCATCGCAAGTGACAGGGTGACCGTAGGCAGCAAGCCTTCCGGCACGTTGGCCACGATGATGCCGATCGCGAAGATGAAATTCTCCCAGAATGAAAGCCCGATCAGGTGACCGATCACAAAGAATGCGACACCGAGGACCAGTGCCAGTCCTGCGACGATCCGGCTGACGTGGAGGATCTCCTTCTGGAGCGGTGACACCGTGTCATCCGTGGTCTGGGTGAGGTGGGCGATCTGGCCGAATGCGGAGTGTCCACCTGTGGCGAAGACCAAGGCCTTCGCCTCGCCGGAGACCAGTGAGGTGCCCGCGAGCAAGACGTTCGAGCTGCGCTGGGTTTCCACTTCATCGCAGGGATCGGCACTGCGCGAGGACGGGACCGATTCGCCCGTGATGGTGGCATTGTTGACCCGGACCCCGAAGGCTTCGACCAGTCGGCAGTCCGCAGGCACCAGATCGCCGGACTCGAGTAAAACAAGATCGCCCGGCACCAATTCGGCGGCCGGCAGGTCCCGGACGGAACCATCACGCATGACCTTGGTGGAGTGCGGTAACAGTTTCTTGAGAACCGCCAGCGCGCGCTCGGTCTGATAGGTCTGCCAGAATGAAAACGTGCCGTTGATCAGGATCACGCCGATGATTGCGAAGCCGAGCGTCGCCATGCCCTCTCCCGGCTGTCTCCATGCGGCGAAGAAAGCAAGCGCGGCTGCGATCCAAAGGATCAGTGCGAAAAAATGAATGAACTCGCGGGCGAATTTGAGAACGAGCGGTTCTGTGGTGATTTCTTCCACTTGGTTGGGGCCGAATTCGGCAAGTCGCCGAGTGGCTTCATTCCTCGTCAGTCCGGCGCTGCTGCTGTTCAGGCTGGCGAATGCATCCTTGCTGTCGAGGTGATGGATCTTCATGGTCTGCGGTGATCTATTCAGAAATCGCGTACTCGCCACCCCGGCCGAGCGCTTCGATGGATTTCTCCACCTTGCTTTCCTGGAGAAAGCCGACGATGGCATGAACCAGAAGCACCATGAGGATGACCGACACATCCACCCACTCGCCAAGGGATGAGGTAACGACCACGACGATCAGCAGGATGTCGATGAGCGGCGGGTTGACCTGTTGGAGGAGCCTGAGCCATGCGGGGGTGCCGCGCCGGGTGCTCACCCGGTTCTGTCCGAACCTTGCGCCGCGGCCATCGACGTCATCCTCCGAGAGACCGCTCGCCAGATTCAGGTCAAGCAGTGCCGTCGTCTCGGCGAGCGGCATCGGATGCCACGCCCTGTCAGCCAGTTTTTCCATGGGAACCTCCCCCCTGCGTGAGCTTGCGCCGGTAGATGGTGTGATAGACCAGACCCACCATGCCCGCACCTCCCAACAGATTTCCAAGGGTGACGGGAACGAGGTTGCGCAGCATGTCGGCGAGGCTGATGTCCGCTCCGAGGAACAGGCCAAGCGGAATGAAATACATGTTGGCCACGCTGTGTTCGAAACCCGCCGCCACGAAGGCGGTCACGGGGAAAAGGATGGCAAGAATCTTGTCGGCGACCGTGCGCCCGGCCATCGCGAGCCAGACGGCAAGGCAGACGAGCACATTGCACAGCACCCCGCGGAAGAACGCTTCGGCGAAGGGCAGCGCCACCTTGGTGGTGGCAAGTGCCACCGCCGTGCGGCCCACCGCGCCCTCGCCCGTGCCAGCGTGACCTGATAGGGCGACGATGGCCGCAAGCCCTGCGGCGCCGATGAAGTTCGCGAGATAGATGATGGTGAAATTCGCGAGCAGTTTCCGGATGTGGATCCTGCCGGCCACGTAGCTCATCACGAGCAGGTTGTTGCCCGTGAAAAGCTCCGCCCCGGCGATCACCACGAGAATCAGGCCGAGCGAAAACACCGCTCCCGCGAGCACCCTGCCCACGGCGAAGCTGAGTCCGGCATCACACAGGACAAGCGTGGCAAACATCGCCCCGAGGCCGATGAAGCCGCCCGCAAGCACACCCAGCGCGACCATGGAAGTGATCGGCAGGTTCGCCTTGGCCACCCCCACGGTCTCCACCCGCTCGGCGATTTCGCGGGGCGAATAGCAATCAAATCCGAAGATCTCAGGCATGACCGTCGCCCCCTTCCGTTCTCTCGACACGCACGGCGGTCACTTTGTATTCCGGGGTCATCGTCTGTTTGTCGCGACCTTGACCGGTAAGCTGGTTCAGCCCGATCTCACCGGTGTGAAACGTGGCGAAAAGCCGGCCCTTCCCGAGACCGGGGTCGATGTGCAACGGGATTTCCACCGCGCCGTGACGGCTGGTGACGCGGACGGAAGCGCCATCAGCAAGACCCAGGCGGGTGGCGTCGGCGGGTGAGATGTCAAGCGTGTCGGTGGGACGGAGTTCGAGGTTGGGTGTGCGCAGGGTCATGGTTCCCGCGTTGAACTGATAGAGATTGCGTCCGGTGGTGAGAATGAACGGATATTCTTCTGTTAGACTTTCTGTGGATTCCTGGAAATCGATGCGTTGCAGCGCGGCCGTCTTGGAATCCACGAAGCCGTTTTGGTGCAGGATGCCCGTGCCGGGGTGCGTCTCGTCCGGGCATGGCCATTGCAGGCCCTCATGCTCGATGCGCGGGTAGCTGATGCCCGCACCGGCCTTCCAGACGCTGCGGATCTCGTCCCAGATCGCCTCGGCGGATGGATAGGGAAACGCGTCCGCGAAGCCCATCGTCCGCGCGACATCACACACGATCTCCCAGTCCGCCTTCGCATGGCCGGGTGCGGGTATCGCCCGCCGCACGCGCTGGATCCGGCGCTCGGAGTTCATGAACGTGCCATCTTTTTCAAAGGACGATGCCGCAGGCAGAAAGAGATGTCCGAATTTACGCGCAAGTTCATTGAAGAACAGATCCTGCACGATCACGAGCCCGACGTTTCCAAGCGCGGCGTGGGTCCGGAGTGAATCGGGCTGGGTGAACGAGACATCGTAACCGATGGCCCACAGCGCCTTCAGTTCGCTGCGTTCTGCGGCATCGATCATTTCCATCAGATTTAAGCCTGGAGTGCTTGGCAGTGGATGGTTCCAAGCGGTAGAGAATGCATCGTGGCCCTGTGCTAATGGAACATATCCTGTCAGGTGGCCGGGCTCGCAGCCCATGTGTGCGGCGCCCTGCACATTGTTCTGACCGCGCAGGGGGTTCACGCCACAGCCGGGCTTGCCGAAGTTTCCCGTGAGCAGGGCGAGGTTCACCAAGGTCATGACGCCTTCCGAGCCCTGCACATGCTCGGTCATGCCGAGCCCGTGAAAAGCCATCGACGGCGAGCGGGTCGCATAGATCCTAGCGGCCGCGCGGATGTCCTTGGCATTGACGCCACAGATGGCGGCGGCCCGCTCGGGTGTCCAATCCATGATGAATTCCATGAACTCCCCGCAACCGCTGATGCGCTGCTCCAGCGCGCTCGTGTCGGCGAGTGATTCGGTAAGGATGACGTGGGCAAGTGCATTCAGAAGCGGCACGTTGGTTCCGGGGCGCAGGGCGAGATGCACCTGGGCATGGCGAGCCAGTTCGATGGCGCGCGGGTCGATGACGATCAGCGGCGCGCCACGCAACACCGCCTGCTTGATGCGGGCACCGACGATCGGGTGCGCCTCGGTCGGGTTGCAGCCGCAAATGAGAAAGGAGCCCGCTTGCTCGATATCGTCAAAGGAATGGGTCGCCGCACCCGTGCCGAGCATCCGCTTCATCGCCAACGCGGTCGGCGCGTGGCAGACTCGGGCGCAGCAGTCGATGTTGTTCGTTCCGAGGACGATTCGTGCGAATTTCTGCGTCACGTAGTTTTCTTCATTCGTGCTCCGGGCGGAGCCAAGCATGCCGATGGCTTGAGGTCCATGAGTCTTGAGAACGGCTTGCAAGCGCTCCGCAAGCCACTCATTGGCATGTTCCCATGTCACCGAGTGCCATTCCGATCCTTTGCGAAGCATCGGCTCGCGGACACGGTCAGCCGAGTGGGTGAAGCCGAAGGCGTAGCGACCTTTCACACACAGGTGCCCCTTGTTCACCGGGGCGTCCATGACCGGCTTGATCTCGACGATGCGGTCGCCGCGCGTGCCTACCAGCATTTCACAACCCACGCCGCAATACGGACAGGTGGTGCGCGTCCATTTTTCCAACATCCCGTGATCCGGGATCGGGCGGTCTTCGATGGCTCCGGTCGGGCAGGTGTCGGCACAGGCACCGCAACTCACGCAAGCGCTTTCCAACAGGCTTCCGCCGCCACCGGGCAGGATGCGCGTGGCATCACCCCGGTTCCACGTGCGCCAGACAAACTGGCCCTGCACTTCATCGCAGATTCTCACACAGCGCGCACAGGTGATGCAGCGTTCCATGTCCACGCGCAGGTAGGGGTGCGTGGTGTCGGTGAAATGCGGCCGCCCTGAACGGCCTTGCGCGGGGATGCCATAGTGCCGCAGCCACCGGTGAAAGGTTTTTTCAGGGCTTTTTGAGATGGCCGCCGCCGGATAGTCCCTAGCAAGCAGGCGCAGCAAGGTGCGCCGGGTATCCTCGACGGCGGGTGAATGGGTTTCGATTTCCATGCCATCCTGCAAGGCGGTGTCGCAGGCGGAGACAAGATGATCCACGCCTTTGACCGCGACCGCGCAGAGTCGGCAGGCACCGGTGGGATGCAGTCGGTCATCGTGACAAAGGGTGGGCACTTCGATCCCCTGCCGCTTGAGGGCTTGCAGGATGGTCGATCCTTCAGGCACCTCGTGCAGCGCTCCGTTGATCATCGCGTGAAGCATGACTCCACCTCCTTCCCGTAGTAACGCATGACCGATTCCGCAAACGCGGCCAAGCCGGAGCCGTGGCCGCACAGGCTGGCCATCTTCAGGGCGTTTACGATTTCACGCCACTCGGTCTCAGCGGATCCCGTGCTTGTGGCTTCCGAAAAAAGCGCCTCGATCCGGCGTGACCCAAGGCGGCACGGCGTGCATTTGCCACAAGACTCGTCGGCACCGAATGAGAAGACATGACGCACCAGCGCGCGAATCGAGGTGCCTTCATCGAAAGCGATCACCCCGCCATGCCCCACCCCGGCACCAATCGCGGTGAGCTCCTCGAAACCGAAACGCGTATCCAGCAGCTCCGGCGGGATGATGCCGGCAAGCGGTCCGCCGATGATCAGTCCTTTAAGGGAGCCGTTGCACAGGCCACCGCCGATATCCTCGACGATCTGGCGCACGGGAATCCCGAACTCAACCTCGTAGAGACCAGGGCGCTTGAAGAGCGAGTTGAGTGAGATCAGTTTCGTCCCGCGGCTGGAGGAAAATCCCAGCACCTGATAGGCCTCGCAGCCATTGCGGATGATCCATGGCACGGTGGCGAAGGTCTCGACATTGTTGATCACCGTGGGTTGGCCGAAAAGTCCATGCGCGGTGGGATAGGGCGGGCGCGCCATCACTTCCGGCCGCCGACCCTCGATGGATCGCAGCAAGGCACTTTCCTCCCCGCAGATATAGCTTCCACGTCCGGCCTTGACCTCGATGTCGAAGTCACGCCCGCCACCGAGAATTCCGAAATCCCTGGCTTCCGCCAACGCGTGATCAAGCGACACTAGGGCGGCCGGATACTCGTGCCGCAGGTAGATCCAGCCTCGCGTGGCTCCCGTGGCGTAGGCGGCGATCGCCATGCCTTCGATGAGTGCGTGCGGATCATCCTCCATCAGAAACCGATCACTGAACGCTCCCGCATCCCCCTCGTCAGCATTGGCGACGAGGTATTTCGGCTGTGCAGCCTGCTGCGCCACCGCGCGCCACTTGCGGCCAGTGGGAAATCCCGCGCCGCCGCGTCCGCGCAATCCGGAATCCTCGAGGGTGGCGAGCACCTGTTCACGCGGCTCGGCAACTGCCCGGTCGAAGGCCTCGTAGCCACCGCTGCGGCAGTAGGCAGCGAGGGACCCGCCATGGCCTTGCAGGATCCTGCCGAGCAGGACGGCCTCCGATGAGAATGCTCGGATCGTCGGTCGTTGGTTCGACAAGCCGACCGCAGGTCCCTCGAAACACCTGCCAAGGCAAAACACGCGTGGGTTCGGATCAGATCGCTCGTGCCCAAGCGAGTTGTGGGCGACGAAGCAGGCCGTGCCGCCGCAGGGATCCGCCGTGAGATCGCAAGCTTCGAGGTGATAGAACGAAGCGGTTTCCGGATCCGGAGCGATGGGGCGACAGGCTGGATCATGCGGTTGCATCAGATTGGAATTCTATCACAAAGCGCTTCAGAAGAGCCGAGGGAGCGTTCTTTTTCGATGATGGTGAGCGTGGTCTGTAACACCGTATCCGGGTTCAGGGAAATGCTGTTGATTCCCTGTTCGACAAGGAATTCGGCGAAGTCCGGATAGTCGCTCGGAGCTTGGCCGCAGATGCCGATTTTACGGCCCTTCCTCCGGCACACAGCGATCACCTGGGCGATCATCGCCTTTACGGCGCTGTTTTGCTCGTCGAAAAGCGGCGCGACGATCTCGCTATCGCGATCCACGCCGAGGATGAGTTGGGTCAGGTCATTCGAGCCGATGCTGAAGCCGTCGAAAAGATCGCAGAACTCGTGGGCGAGAATGACATTGCTGGGAATCTCGCACATTACGTAAACTTCGAGTCCGTTTTCGCCGCGTTTGAGTCCGTGCCGGGCCATTTCCTGGTGGACCCGGATGCCTTCCTCAAGGGTCCGGCAAAATGGGATCATGAGTTTGAGATTGGTGAGGCCCATTTCCTCCCTAACTCTTTTGACCGCCAGGCATTCAAGCGCGAATCCCGCCCGATACCGCGGGTGATAGTAGCGGCTGGCACCGCGAAATCCGAGCATGGGATTCTCTTCGGTGGGTTCGAATTCCCTCCCCCCGATCAGGTTGGCGTACTCGTTGGTCTTGAAATCACTGAGCCGCAGGATCACCTCCTTCGGATAGAAGGCGGCGGCCAGAGTTCCCACACCCTGCGCAAGCCGATCCACGAAATACGCTGGCTTGTCACAATAACCTTCTGTTAGAAATTCGATTTCCTTCCTGGCCTCCAAGTCGGCAAGGGAGTCAAAGTTCACCAACGCAAGCGGATGGATCTTGATGTGGTTGCTCACGATGAACTCCATGCGCGCGAGGCCGACGCCGTCGTTGGGAAGAAAGCTCAGCGGGAAGGCCTCGTCGGGATTGGCCAGGTTGAGCATCACCTTGGTGATCGGGCGACCGAGGCCTTTGAGCGTGGTTTTCTGGATTTCGAATGGCAAGACGCCTTCATAAACGAAACCGGTATCGCCCTCGGCACAGCTCACCGTGACCATCTGCCCGTCGACGAGCGCGTCGGCGTCCTTTTCCACACCAACAATGGCCGGGACACCGAGCTCGCGGCTGACGATGGCCGCATGACAGGTCCTCCCGCCCCGCCGCGTGATGATGGCGGCGGCCTTGCACATGATCGGCTGCCAGTCGGGGTCGGTCTTGTCAGTGACGAGGATTTCACCCGTTAGAAACTCACCGATCAGCTCGGGATTCTGAATCACATGCACTGGGCCGGTGGCGATTTTGGCGCCCACGCTTTGGCCGGTGGCGAGCACCTTGCCGCGTTTCGCAAGCTGATAGACCTCAAGCACATCCGGGTCCTTCCGGGACTGCACGGTCTCCGGGCGGGCCTGGACGATGAAGAGTTCTCCGGTGATGCCGTCCTTCGCCCATTCGAGATCCATGGGAGTGGGTTTTCCGCGTTTGGCCGAGTAGTGATCCTCGACCACGCAGGCCCAGCGTGCGAGTTGAAGGACCTCATCATCGGTGAGGGCGAACCGCGAGCGATCCCCGGCAGGAACCGGCACGTTACCCACGGATTTTCCGGCACCCGCCTGATAGACCAGCTTGAACTCCTTGCTGCCGAGAGTCTTTTTCACAATCGGTCGGAAGCCGGTCCTGAGAGTCGGCTTGAACACACAGTATTCGTCCGGAGTGACAAATCCCTGAACCACGTTCTCACCAAGCCCGTAGGCGGAGCTCACCAGCACCGCGTCCCGGAAGCCGCTCTCCGTATCAATCGAGAACATGATACCCGAGCAGGCGAGATCCGAGCGCACCATGAGTTGAACACCGACGCTCAGCGCGACCTTGAAATGGTCGAACTTCTTGTCCACGCGGTAGCTGATGGCACGGTCCGTGAAGAGCGAGGCGAAGCAACGCTTGCATGCCAACAACAGCTCGTCCGCTCCAGCGATGTTGAGGAAGGTCTCCTGTTGGCCGGCAAAACTCGCGTCCGGCAGATCCTCGGCAGTCGCGGAGGAGCGCACGGCCACCGCCGGCGGCGCTTGGCCGTCACCCTGGAGCTGTTGATAGGCAGCGCAGATTTGTTGTTTCAAATCATCGGGCAGTGAGGCGTTGAGAATCGCACGCCGCACGGTCTCGCCGCGCTCGCCGAGAATGGCCGTGTTGTGGGTGTCCAGGTCGCAGAGCGCCGCATGGATGACGGGGTCGAGCGCGGCCTCACGGATGAAATGGCGGTAGGCCCCTGCTGTGATGGAAAATCCGTTAGGAATTTTCACGCCGCGCCCGCTCAGCTCGCGAACCATCTCGCCGAGCGAAGCGTTCTTTCCACCGACAAGCGGCACATCTTCGATGCAGGTGTCTGCGAACCACCGGATGTAGGGTTGGGTATTCATGAAGTGGACGGTCAGGATGGGGAAGTGTCACAATTCCAGGTGCGCACCGGCGGGCACCCTTGCCATCCGCGCTTGGGATTCGGAAATGAGGAGGCAGGCATCGGAAACGACACGGGCCTCCTCATGATGCAACCGGTGATCGATCATGATCGATCACCGGCGTGGCGCTTGGCCAGGCCCTATGAGATTTTCACCTCAATGGACTTCGGATTGGATTCCTTCATTTTCGGCACGCTCAGGGTGAGCATTCCATCTTTGTATTCAGCGGTCATCGCTTCGGGTTTGGAGTTTTCCGGCAGGCTGAAACTCCTTTCGAACGAGCCATAGGCACGTTCGATGCGGTGGTATTTCTTGCCCTTTTCCTCCTTCTCCATGTGGCGTTCTCCGCTGATGCGGAGCATGCCGTTTTCAACGACGACCTTGACGTCCTCTTTTTTGACTTCAGGCAGTTCGGCCTTGATCAGAAACTGTTTGTCATCCTCGGTGACATCGACAAGCGGAGTCCAGTCGGCGAAGGCGAGGACGCCTTCGCTGTCATTGCGCAGGTTCGGGCGTCCGAAGAATGAGGACAATCGATTGTGGACATCGCTGAGTTCGTTGAGCGGATTCCATTTTACCAGTGAGTTCATGGTGTTTGTTTGATCCGGCGAATGAGTTGCCTGTCAGGTTTGTTCGCCGGTTTTGGCAAGCCTGGGCAGGGAGGTCGCGGGCCCTTCCCGCTATCCATGGTGACAGTAGTGCGGAACTGCCCCGGATTGCTCTCCAGATTTTGTCCAAAATCCAACATCTTTTCGGATCCATATCCGCCCCGCTGTGGCGTCTCCGCAAAATGCGACCGCCTTGAGCCTTTCAAGACTCTCAGTTTTCCATCACTTTCGCGCGGAAAAATGAAGTTCCCGCCGGTTTTGGGCCGGTGAGGGTCTGCGGACCGCCTCGGGTGGGGAGCCCCTGGTTGCCGGGGATGTTCCATGGCTGCCAATGATGAAGGTTTTCCGAGTGCTCGATGATGGCGGAGCGGTTGGGTGGGAGGTCGTAGGTGAAAGCAGCCTGCTCTCCATCCAGTCTGATCGTTGACAACGGCAACGAGGAGCCGGACGTGGGATCGGTGCCAGCGAGGAACTCGGTGCGGTTGTCAGCTCCATCGCCATCCGGATCGGCCCCCGGCTCACTTTGGGAGCTAGTTCCTGATCGAAAAACCGTACTGCGCCATTGGCCGTAGGTTTGGCGGGCGGGGAGCTCGTCCCGGATCCACTCCGTTAGAAGGGTGACACCGGCGGGATCAACGACATTGCTGCCGAGCGGCGGCATGCGGGTGAAGCCGTTGCTGGCGGCTGTGCGGTTGAGGAGGATCGAGTGGGTCGTGGAACCGGGAACGACCAGTTTGTTGAGCGGGTTCCCACCATTGTTGCTGGCGTCGCCGAGGATCAGGCCAGTCTGATCGAGCACCAGCTCGTGGCGGCCATCCCACATCGATGGCGCGGCGGTGCCGCCGTCCATGTGGCAGTAAGCGCAGTTGACGGCGATGTAGGATCGGACGCGGGCCTCGGCGGGATAGGTGGTTTCGTCCGGATGGAGGTGGCGCGGCAGGAGGTTGGGGGAGTCCGGGGTGTTAGAGAAGTATCCGCCGTTTTCCAAGACCTCGATCTGGTTGCCGCTGAAGCCTGGGATGATACTGGCCATGTGATACTGGCGGGTGTTGGTGGACAGCGCGAATCCCGCCTGCGGGGTGTGGCAGGTCAAGCACTCGGAGCGGCTGGGAATCCGCCAGCGCTGGATTTGCGGGACGCCGCCGACGGTGATGGAAAGGTCGAAGTCCTCGCCGGGCTCGCCGACGAGATTGGCTTCGGTGCCGGCTTCGTTCCAGCGGTAGCTGACGCCGTAGGCACCGCTGGCGTTTTTCACGAGCAGGCGGGTTTCGAGGCGTTTGCGGGTGGCGGGATTGCCGCGGGTGGTCTCGATGTCGAAGTGTTTCACCCAGATCTGCCCGGTAGGAAAGATCCACTCGCCGTCGCGCGACCACGTCATTTTCGAAGAACTGCCGGGAATGGTGAACCAACGGCGCTTGATGGCGTGGTCGCTCCAAAAGGGCAGGTTGATCTGATAGGGCAGCAGGCCGGGAGAGGGTGATAGATCGGTGAGATCGGAGAAAAGGCCGGTGGCTGTTAGAGTGGTGGGGTAGGTGCTGGTGTCGGTGACGGTGGTGATGCGGCGGATGAGGTTGTCGTTGAGGTCGGCCATCAGGACATCGCCGTTCGAGGGATCCCGGCCGAAGGCGACGATGCCGCCCTCGCCGAGGAGGCGGTTGACGGTGGGCGCGCTGCTGCCGTTGCGGACGAGCGACCAGACGTTTCCGGAGACGTAGTCGGCGAAGACATAGGCGCCGGTGAGCGAGGCCATGCGGGTGCCGCGATAGACGAGTCCGCCGGTGACGCTCCTGCCCTGGAAGTTGCCGCTGCCGTGTTGGTAGTCGTAGAGCGGATTGATGTGGCTGAAGCCGCCGGGTGCGCCGCCGACCGGGCCGGCGACGGTTCCTTCGCGCCAGACCCAGCCGTAGTTGCCGCCACGGGTGATGAGGCTGATTTCCTCGCGTGCGCCGCCGCCGACGTCGCCGCACCAGAGTTCGCCGGTGACAGGATCGAAGGAGAAGCGCCAGGGATTGCGCAGGCCGGCGGCCCAGAATTCGGTTCGAACCGTCGAGGGGGTCACGGCGATGCCATTGAAGGAGGTGGCGCCGACCCAGGGGTTGTCGGCCGGGATTTCATAGGCGGGCAGGCCGCCTTGGAGGACGACGGCGGGATGACTGTTAGGCGGGACGTTGGCGTCGTCGGTGGCGGCGGGATTTCCCGCGATCTCGGTGCCTTCGAGGTTCACATCGATGCGCAGCATGCCGGCGAAGAAGTCCTGGTTGATGCGCTGGCTGTTGGCGAACTGGTCGTTCTGGCCGCCTTCGTCGCCGAGGGAGATGTAAAGGTAGCCATCGGGGCCGAAGTGGAGGTCGCCGCCGTTGTGGTTGTCGGCCTGGTCGGCCTGCTGGATGAGGACGCGCTCGGAAGCGAGGTTGGCGGTGGGCGTGGCGGAGTTCGGATTGTTGAACGTGATGCGGGAGACGCGTTGATGCAGTGCGCCGCCGATGTTGACGGAGTAGAAAAGGAAGACGTGGCCGTTGCTGGCGTAGTTCGGGTGGAAGGCCATGCCGAGCAGGCCGCATTCGCTGTTACTGTTGAGCGCTTCGGCGGGGTTGCGGCCGTTGAAGAGTCCGCCGGTGGCGGAGCTCAAGGTGAGCACCGTGGAGGCGGTGGGCGTGGTCGCGGTGACGTTGGGAATCACCCGCAGCAGTCCGGTTTTCTCGCAGATGAAAACGCGCTGGGTGTCGCCGGGTGGCGAGGCGATGCAGACAGGCTGGTTGAAGGAAAGTCCGGAGAAGGCATTCACCGCCGCGATCGAGACCGGCGGCGGATTGGTGGGGACTTGAAAGGAGCTGTTAGGGATGCGAAGTTGATCCGAGAACGTCAGGGTAACGGTGGCGGGCTGGGATTGACCGCCCGCGCCGTTGACGCGGTAGGTGAAGCTGTCGGTCACCGGGCTGCCGGTGGTGTGGGTGTAGAGGATGCTGCCGTTCGGGCTGATGGTGGTGGTGCCGAACTGGGGGGATTGTACGATGTTTACCGTAGTGGGATCGAGGGTGCCGCTGTCGTTTGCCAGCACGGCGATGCGGACCTTCTGCAGGCGGTGGAGGGTGGCGGCATCGGCGACGATGACGGGCGGCGGGAAGTTCGGGTTGGGGCCGATGCTGATGCTGTTGAGGATTTCCACCGGGGTGAGGGCGCGGCGGTGGATGCGGACCTCGTCGTAGGTGATGTTGGCGCATGAATCGCCGCCGAATTGTGAGCGCCCGAGCCAGTTGTTGACGTCCTCGATGGCGGAGAGCTTGAAGGGCAGGTCGCGGGTGGCGGCGAGTGCGCCGTTCAGATACCATGCGAGTTGTCCGCCGCTGCCGGCTGCGGAGCCCGCGCCATCGGTAAAGGTGATGGCGAAGTGATGGCGGGTGCCGGTGGCGAGGGTGACATTGGAGTCCGTGATCAGCTCAGCTGCGTCATTGAGCCGGCCCGCAAGGCGTTGTTGGTTGGCGTTGGTGCTGCGGTTGATGGCGAGCATGAGGTTGTCGCTGGAGGTGGTGGCTCCGGGAGCGACGGTGGCGGTATGGAGGATTTCTCCGGGAGCGGCTCCCGTGCCTTGGGCTGCGTTGTTGCCGCTGATATGGGTGCGGCCGAAGTCCATGATGCGTTGCCAGTTTCTTGCCGCGACCTGGGTAGCCCAGAGCTCGATGGTGATGCTGGTTCTTGACGAGATGATACCGTTCGGTAGATCGACATAAGCGGAAATGTTAGATGGGGACTGGTTGCCATTCGTGCTGCCGGGCAGGGTGAGTGCGGTGCCGGTGAAGGTCGCGCCATTTCCACGGACGGTGGCGGTGGCGGTGCCGATGAGGTCGGGAACGGTGGTGCCGGAGGTGGCGTTGCCGGCCGTATTTCCGAAGGACCAGCGGTGGGCGATGTCGGAGAGCGGGAAGGCCGGGTCCGGGCCGGAGGAAAAACTGGCGGTGATTTCCGCCGGGGTCATGGCGTGGTCGTAAACGCGGACTTCGTTGTAAGCGGCGTGGGTGTTTCGGTCGCCGCTCCAGTGCGAGCGGCCGAGCCAGTTGTTCACGTCCTGGATCTGGTTGAGGCGGAAGCTGGTGTCCAGCGAGGTGACCAGGGTGCCGTTGCGATACCACGACGCGCGGCCGCCGGTGGAGGCGAAGGCCCCCACGCCGCTCTGGAAGGTGAGCACGTAGTGGTATTCGGTGCCGGCGATGGTGGCGAAATTGGTGTCCGAGATTCCATACTGCCCGGTCGTGCCGCCGGCTCCGGCACCATTCGCGCGGGTCTCGAATCGCTGCTGGCTGAGGTTTCCCGCCTCATTCCGGGAGAGGGTGAGGGTCAGGCCGTCGAATGAACTTGTGGTTCCCGGTGCGACGGTGGCCAGCCCGGTGATTTCCCCCGCCGCGCCGAGCCCGTCGCCAGCCTGGGTGATGCGGCCGAAGTCGAGGAGCCGCTGAAAGTTCTGCTGACTGAGTGGTGCGGCCCAGATTTCCACGGTGAGGTTCGTCCTGGAGGAAATCATGCCGTTGGGCAGGTCGATGTAGGCGGAGATGGAGGATGGCGCTTGGTTTCCCGTGGTGCTGCCGGGCAGGATGATGGCGGCACCATTGGAGGTGGCACCGGTGCCACGAATCGTGGCCGGCGCGTTTCCGACGCTGTCGGTGACGGTCGTCCCGGTGGAAACCGGACCCGAGGGTTGGTTGAGCGACCAGCGGTGGACAAGGTCGGCCACCAGCCGGTCGCTCGCAACAAGCACCAGAAGTGCGACCGAAGCGGCAGCGGAAAATGGCAATGAAGGCATGGAATTCGGGGGTTGGTTTGAGAAGTCGAGCGGATCTCTGATAATGCTCATGAGGATTTTACCCGGGGGACAAAACAAGCGGGATTGCTCTGCCTGTGAAGAATCACGCCTGCACGTATAGCCTTTTTCAGAAAGACATCAAATGGAACCTTCAATGATCTGCGGCGTCGGCGGGTTGGGATTGAATGAATTGGAAAATGGAGTCCTCCACGCGGTTTCTTTTTGCGTTCATGGGCGGGTTTCGAGAATTCGCATTGCGTGAATCCGGGTGCGGCTTGAAGAATGCGCCCGTGAAGCAGTCGCAGCAAGTGATCATCGTCGGTGGAGGTTTGGCGGGGCTGGCTTGTGCGGTGACCCTCCGTGATGGCGGCTGGCAGCCGCTGGTCCTTGAGGCCGGGGATGATTTCGGGGGAAGGGTCCGTACGGATGTGATGGAATCATTTTTGTTAGATCGTGGGTTTCAGGTGTATCTGGATGCCTATCCTGAAGCAGGAAAGTTGTTGGATTTGAAAGCGCTGGATCTCCAGCCCTTTGATCCCGGTGCTTTGGTGTTCGACGGCAAGCGCCTGCGCCGTGTCATGGATCCTTTTCGCCGCCCTACCCATGCGCTTGAGAGTGCGCGGCAACCGATCGGGACTCTGATGGACAAGTTGCGGGTGGGCTTGTTGAAACTTCGTGCCACCGGCTGGACTCCGGAAAAAATCGCCAGCCACCCGGAAATGAGCACGCTACAGTGGTTGCGTGAGTTCGGCTTCAGTGAAGGAATGATTGATACGTTTTTCCGTTCGTTTTACGGGGGGATTTTTTTGGAGCGGGACTTGCGGACATCGAGCCGGATGTTTGAATTCACGTTCCAGATGTTCTCTCGGGGCAGTGCGACCTTGCCAGCGCGCGGGATGCAGGAGATCCCCCGGCAGCTTGTTGACCGGCTTGGTTCTGATTGCCTGCGTGCGCAGTGCCGGGTCAGCTCTCTGTCCCGCCATGGGGTGGCGCTGGAGAGTGGCGAGGCCCTGACGTCCCAACACATCGTGCTCGCGACGGATGCCACTGCGGCGAAGGGGCTTTTCCCCGCGGCATGGGGTAGGAGTCCGGAGTGGCGATCGGTGACCCATCTTTATTTTTCCGCGTCTGATTCACCGCTCCGTGAAAAACTCATCGCCCTCAACGGAGTGGCGGGCGGTTTGGTGAACAACGTTTGTGTTCCTTCGGAAATCGCTCCGGATTACGCGCCTTCCGGCAGGGCTTTGATTTCCGTATCCGTGCTCGGGGATCGGCGGTCCGGGGATCTGGTGGAGCGGGTGAGGCAAGAGCTTCGCGCATGGTTTGGCGATCAGGTAGCCGGGTGGCGGCACCTTCGCACGGACTGTATCGCCCAGGCGCTGCCAGAACAGCCACCAGGTTCTGATAGTTTTGCAAAGCCGGGTTTCCGCCAAGTCGATGGAGTCCACATTTGTGGCGACCACATGAGCCACCCGTCGATCGAGGGGGCGATTACTTCGGGTGTCCGCACGGCGCATGCGCTGATGCGGGCTTGAGATTCACATGGCATCGGGTGGGGGCCCCAGCGGTGGTGCCAAGCGGCTCAGCGGGCTAGTGCGCGACCCGGGTGCCTGCTGGGGGGGGTGCGGAATCGACCGCTGTTGGTTCCGGCGGATTTGTGATTTTTAACCGGGCCTTTACAGACGACGCCCACTTCCCGGGTTCAACAAGGCGGTCATGAAAACAACACTGCCTCTCATCATCGGTCTTGTCACCCTCGTCCAACCCATCTCCGCCAAAGGTCGCAGGGACCAGCCGCCGGTGAATCCACCTGCCGCAGAAACAGGTCACAAGGTGCAAATCGCTCTTCTGCTAGATGCCTCCAACAGCATGGACGGGCTGATTGATCAGGCGAAGAGCCAGTTATGGAAAGTCGTCAGCACTTTTATCGACGCCCGCCGTGACGGCGTGCCCCCTTCGTGGAAATCGATTTGTTAGAATACGAAAACAACAACCTGCCCGTGGGTAATCATTACATCCGCCGAGTTCAGCCGCGCACCCGTGATCTCGATGAAGTGAGCAAACAGATCAAAGCCCTTACCACCCGTGGCGGCGAACTCACTTGTGAGAGCCCGCGTGCCCACGCTGGCGGAGCCTGCTTCATCCTCCAGCTTAACCGCAGTTGAGGTCCATGGACCCTGTGATAGGCCGGAATACTGTTAGGCAGGCGTGAGCCGGACCTGCGGACGGGAATCCTGTATGGACGAGCATCAAGCGTTTCGTCCGCCCGCGGTCATGGCACGTCGGAGCGGAAGGGTGATGCGGGCAGCCCTTCCTGGTTGAAGAGGTTCACATTCGGGACGTTTTCCCACCCGTAGCGGACGGCTTTGGGTTCGGTGATGCCAACGGCGGTGAGGACCACGTTGCTGCCATCGATTCTGGCGGTGGCGGGAAAGAACTTGCCATCCGCGCCAGCGAGCGTGAAGCCTTTGAGCTCGCCATCCCTGGCGATCAGCCCGGTGCCGGTGTGGGTGAAGCTGACGATGGCTTCGGCACCATTCACCTTCATGGATTGATAGAGCGGGCCGGAGTATGCGATCTTCTCGCCGTAGGCCAAAGCCCTTGCCGCGATGGCCAAACGCTGGCCGACAGGCTCCTTGCGGGTGGGGTGGATGTCCTTGGCGTCGCCGACATCGGTGGTGACCACCATGGCGGTGTTGGGTGATTTGGAAAGCGTGAGAAACTGCGCTTCACGGATCTCCGGCGGCTGGCCGTTGAACGGGGCGATCTGGACAAAAAGGAAGGGGAAATTTCCCTGGCTCCAACGGCCGCGCCAATCCGCGATCATGGTGGGAAACAAGGTCTGATAGATTTTTGACTGCCCCGCATTCGACTCGCCCTGATACCAAATCGCGCCTTTGATGGCATAAGGAATGAGCGGGTGGATCATGGCGTTGAAGAGGGTGGTCTCCTTTTGTTGGTTCCCCTCGGGACTCATGGGTGGCACCGGCTCCTTGCTGGCAAGCTCCGGCTTGGGCGGCGGCGTTTGCCCGGCTTGGGTGGCCTTGGCGGATTCTTGCTTCCAAACGTCCAGCGCCGCCTGATACGGCTTGTTGACGGTTTCCTCCCAGGTTTCCTTGGCGGTTTGATATTCGGCGAGCTTTGCGGGATAGGCCTCGACCGCTGCCGGGTAGTTCGCGAGCGCCGTGTTTGCCGCATTCAGATACCCTTGCAGGGCGGGGTCCTTGGCCAAGCCCTCGATGCTGGTCCATGCCTGGGCGGGCGTGCCGCCCCATGAAGTGTGGATCATGCCGACGGGAATGCCGAGTTTCTGATAGAGATCCCTGGCAAAATAGTAACCGACCGCCGAGAATGAGGCGACGGTTTCAGGCGAGCACTCCCGCCAGCTGCCTTTCACCTCGGCCAGTGGCCGGATGGAGGTGCTCTTGGCCACGGTGAACATCCGGAGTTGGGGGAAGTTCGCTTTGGAGCGTTCCGCCTCGGCGTTGGCCGTCTTGTGCAAGGGCCATTCCATATTGGATTGCCCGGAGCAGATCCAGACTTCGCCGACGAGGATGTTGTCGAGGGTGACGGTATTGTCGCCGGTGAGGGTGAGGGTGAAAGGACCACCCGCACTGATGGGTTTGAGCTCCACCCGCCAGACGCCTTGTTCAGCAGTGGTGCTGAGTTTCTGACCTGCAAGCTCGACGGTCACCTGCTCCCCGTCACGGGCGGTGCCCCAGATGGGGATGGCTTGGTCACGCTGCAGGACCGCCCCTGCGCTGAAGAGTGGATTCGGGCGGACTTCGGCACCGAGGATACCGACGGTGAGTGATGAAATCACCAAGGCGCACAGCCCCTGGAAAATGGATTGGATTTTCATGTTGCGGTTCCGATACGACGGCAGCGCGGTGCTTGTTGCAACCGTTTTTCTTCCGAGGCGAATCCGGCGATAAATTATCGCGCCAAGTGCCGGGCTGCCTGCTAAACTCTTGGTGATGAAACCACTGGAAGCGAGCGATTGGCCACGATGGGTGCGGCCGGGAAGCCGGGTGTTTTTGGGCGGCGGGGCCTCGGTGCCTTTCGCACTGGTCGCCTCCATGCTCGATCATGCGGCGGGCTTCAAGGATGTGGAGTTGGTGCACATTCATGGCCTGGGGGACAGCCCGTGGATCGCCCCGCAGTATGAAAATGTTCTGCGGACCAATTCATTTTATCTAACACCCGCCCTGCGTGAGGCGGTGGAGCGCGGGCAGGCGGACTACACGCCGTGTGCGATGTCGGAGGTGGGCTCGCTGTTTCGAAATGGTCCCCTGCCTCTGGACGTGGCGCTGATTCAGATGAGTCCGCCGGATGCCAAGGGCTGGTGCTCGCTCGGACTGAGTGTGGACATCGTCAAATCCGCCGCGGAGTCCGCCAAGGTGGTGATCGCCCAGATCAACCCGAAGATGCCGCGGACTTGCGGTGACACCCTGATCTCGGTGCGGAAGATCGCTGGATTCATCGAGCACAGCGCCGACCTGCCGGAGATGGCCGCGGGGGTGTGCGATGAGCGGCATGAACGGATCGGTCATCACGCGGCGCAGCTCATCGAGGATGGATCGACGATCCAGTGTGGCTTGGGAAACAGCCCGGAGGCCGTGGTGCGGGCTTTGAGAAAGCATCGGCACTTGGGAATCCACAGCGGGATGTTCAATGATGCGCTGATGGAGCTGGTGCGCTGCGGGGCGGTGGATCATTCCCGCAAGACCTATCAGCCGGGGAAGATCATCGCGAGCCATGTGCTGGGAAGCCGCAAGCTCTATGCGTTTGTGGATGGCAATGAGGAAGTCGCCCTGCATGCCAGCGAATGGGTGAACGACCCCTACCGGATCGCGCGCAACGAGCGGATGGTGGCGATCAACGGAGCGCGGGAAATCGACCTGACCGGCCAGGTTGTTAGAGACTCAAGCGGGCATCGCTTTTATGGCGGGATAGGAGCCTTGCAGGACTTCATCCGGGGCGCGGGACGGAGTGCGGGAGGCTGCCCGATCATCGCGCTCACGGCGACGGCGGATCAGGATGGCCGGTCGAGGATCGTGGCAGGCTTGGAATCGGGAAGCGGCGTCTGCACGGGGCGCGGAGACGTGCATCATGTGGTGACGGAATACGGAGTGGCGAGCTTGCATGGCCGGAGTATCCGTGAACGGGTGGCGAGATTGGTGGAGATCGCCCATCCGGATCATCGCGAGGCGCTGTTAGAAGGAGCGCATCAGCGGGGGTGGTTGCCCAGGTTCTTCACTATGCCGGGCTCGGCGCGGGCCGTGGATGACGTGGAGAGCGGCTGGATCTGCTTTCAGGAAAAACGCCTGTTTCTCAGACCCCTGCACCCCAGCGACATGCGGGCTTTGCAGGAGTTTTTCTACTCGCATGATGAAGAGACAATCCGGCTGAGGTATGGATACCTGCGGGATCAGATGACGGGCGAGTCCGCGTTCAAGCTGGCGGCGGTCGATCAAACGAAGGATCTGGCCTTGGGGATCTTCTCGGAGGAGCATGGGCGGCAGGAATTGCGGGCGATCGGCCGCTACTATCTGGACGAGGGGGGGAAGAGCGCGGAGGTGGCCTTTGTGGTCCACGAGCAAAGCCGCCACATGGGGATGGCGGGATTTTTGTTAGGTGAGCTTGCGAGCGTTGCAAAGCGCCGGGGCATCATCGAGTTCTGGGCGAGTGTGCGAGCGGAAAACCGGGCGATGGCGCAGCTTTTCCTCGCCGTGGGTGCGGTGGAAAGCCCGTCCGACAGCGCCGGTGAGCGCGACTTGAAGATGTCTCTCGCGCGGATTCTAAAACCGAGGAAGGAGTTCCTGGAGCGCAAGATGATCCGGCGCCTCGTCCGCTGAGGACGTGGCCGGATTCTTGCCAACGCCGAGCTTGCCGGGTGGCTGATGTTTGCTAATACAAGGGCGTGGCACAGCAAAGTGATGTTCGGGAGGTTCTCCAGTATATTCCTCAATTCCGGGGAAAGGTCTTTTTCGTTTTGATCGAAGCGGGGCTGTTGCCTGAGCCTGCGGTTGCGGAGACCCTGCTGGATCTCGCGGTTTTGGAAGACCTGGGAGTGAAGCTGGTGCTCGGGGTTCTGGGCGGGGATTTGAAGGATCTTTTTGATTGGACACTGGAATGCGAGATCATGGCCGCCCGGGTGTCCCGCCCGATCACTGATCCACTGGCGGCGACGGAGGTGATTGAAATCCTCGCACGCGGCCAGTCCGCCGTGATCGACGCCTCGGCGACCGGGCCGCTGGACGTGCCGGTGGTGGACTTCGCGCTGCGGATCGGCGTGGCGAAAATCATTGCCCTGCTGGAGGAGGCGATTCTGGTAGATGGCGCGCCGGCTCACGCGATCCGGGCGGCGGATGCTGGCAAATTCGCCGCCCACAGTGATGAGGCAGGCGCGGCATTGCTGCTCGCGGCCGCGGCCGCCTGCAAACGCGGCGTGCCGCGGGTGCACGTGCTCAACGGCCGCCAGCAAGGGGTCCTGGTGGACGAACTCTTTTCCAACGAAGGCGTGGGGACGATGGTGCACGCGGACAGTTACCGGGTCATCCGTGAATTGCGGGAGGAGGATATACCGGAGTTGTTAGGAATGATCGGGCGCTCCGTGCGGCGCACGAAGCTGGTGGAGCGGACTTATGAGGACATCCAATCCCGGATTGAGGATTTCCGGGTGATGGCGATCGACGACAACGTGGTCGGCTGCGTGGCCTTGCACGAGTATCCGGGCGAGCATTGCGCGGAGGTCGCCTGTTTGTATGTGAAGCAGGCGCATGAAGGCAGAGGGTATGGGATCGAGCTCGTCCGCCATGCCGAGGCACTGGCGAGGGAGCGCGGGATTCCGAGGGTTTTCGCGCTGAGCAACCGCGCCGCCGAATTTTTCACCGGGAAACTGGCCTATGCCCCGGCCACCCTGGCGGACCTGCCAGGGTCACGCCGCGAACAATATGAAGCAAGCGGGCGTGACTCCTTGGTTTTCACGCGTATGCTTGCGCCGTAGGTTCTTGTTGATTTTTCCATCAAACTCAAAATCCCATGAAACTCAAATTCTGCGGTGCCGCTGGCACGACGACCGGCTCCCAACATTTGTTAGAAATCAACGGCAAGCGCATCCTGCTGGATTGCGGACTCTATCAGGGTTCGCGCAGGCATGCCTATGAGGTGAATTGCAGTTTTCCTTATTTCGATCCGAAATCGGTGGATGCGGTGATCCTCTCTCACGCGCACATCGACCACAGTGGGAACCTGCCCAATCTATCTGTCAAAGGATTCACGGGTAACATCTATTCCACCCATGCGACGCGGGATCTGTGCCAGATCATGCTTGCGGACTGCGCGAGGATCCAGGAGAGCGACATTGACTGGCTCAACAAGCATCGCAAGAAGGAGGGACTCGAACCGGTGCTGCCGCTGTATGACGAGCAGGATGCGGAACGCTGCTTGAGGCAGTTCGTGACGGTGGGATATGATCGCCCGATGCAGGTGGTGGACGGGGTGACGGTGACCTTTGTCGACGCCGGTCACATTCTCGGGAGTGCGCAGGTTTTGCTGGAGGTGAACGACCATGCGGATGGCAGGAAAAAGCGTTTCCTGTTTTCCGGCGATGTCGGGCGGGGAGGGAACGAGGTTCTGCGTGATCCGGTGGCGGTTGCGGATGTGGATTTCCTGTTGATGGAGAGCACCTATGGCGGGCGGGAGCACGAAGCGCCGCCGGGCTTGGATCATCATTTCGGGGAGATCATCCGCCAGGCTGTGCGGCGTGGCGGGAAGATCCTGATCCCCGCCTTCGCCGTGGAGCGGACCCAGCAGCTGTTGTTTGTTCTTCATGATTTGTTCGAACGCGGCGAGATCCCCGAGATCCCGGTCTACGTGGACAGCCCACTGGCGGTAAGCGCGACGGAGATCTACCGACTGCATCCGGACGCGTTCAATGAGGAGGTCTATCAGTCCTTGTTCGAGCGCGAGAATCCTTTCGGCTTTGAGAACCTGACCTTGGTGCGCTCGGTCAATGGCTCGAAGGCGCTCAATGATATCGAGGGTGCCTCGATCATTATTTCCGCTTCCGGCATGTGTGAGGCGGGACGGATTCTACATCATTTGAAAAACAACATCGGCGATCCGAAAACGACGGTGCTTTTTGTCGGCTACTGCGCGGACAACACCTTGGGGCGGAAGCTCCGCGATCACGAGCGCGAGGTGCCGATTCTGGGCGAGCGCTACAAGGTCAGGGCGAAGATCGAGATCGTGGATTCATTTTCCGGTCATGCGGATCATTCGGAACTGCTGGAGTATTTCGCCAGAACCGGTGGATCCAAATCGAAGGTCTGGCTGGTCCATGGCGAGACCGACCGGGCGGCGATTCTGTGTGATGCCCTGACCGCCGTGCACGGCGGCACCGTGGAGGTGGCGGAGCTTGGACGGGAAGTCGAATTCTAAACAAGGCGCGCGTTCGCTAAGAAAATGAAAATTATCAACCTTTCCGCTTGAAGCCGCCAAAAACCCATCGCACCGTTTTTGCACATGGAAGTTTCGAAGAAGAAAACACCGACGCCGATCGAGTTGATCGATTGGTTAAACGACGAGGGAGTGTTAGAGCTGGACTGGGATTTCCCGGAGGAGGGCGATCTTTTCGCCGCCGGACTTGATTCCATGGCGGTCATGCAGCTGGTGGTGGCTGTGGAAGATCGGTTCGGCATCGAGCTTGGGCCTGAGGATCTTACCAAGACCAACCTGGCCACCCCTACCACTTTGGCAGCGTTGATCGCGGCAAAGATTTAGTGAAACGTAGCGCCGAGGTCTTCGATGTAGCGATCATTGGCGGAGGCAGTGCGGGAATCGCGGCGGCGCTCGCGGCGGCCCGGGAGGGAGCCCGCACGCTCCTCGTCGAGCGACAAGGGTATCTCGGCGGCATGGGGACGGCATCCCTGGTGCATACGTTTTGCGGGCTTTATCTGCTGCGCGACGAGCCGGGCGCGGTGTTCGCGAATCCCGGGATCGCTTCCGAAATCGCAACCCGGATGATTGCCGCCACCGGTCTTGGGCCGGCGCGAATGGGAAGGCTGGATGTTTTACCCCAGCATCCGGTGGAGTTCGTGAGGATCGCGGATGAATTGGTGCTGGCGGAGCCCCTTCTCGACCTGTTGCTGCACACCCAGGTGACGGGGATCTCCCGGGATGCGGATCACTGGGAGCTGGCCCTGGCGGCGAGCGCCGGCCCGGGCCAAGTCCGGGCCAGAGCGCTGGTCGATGCCTCGGGCGATGCGATGGTGGCGATGTTGTTGGGGGCGCGGTCCTCGATGATCGATGCCCCCCGCTTGCAGCGGCCAGCCTATGTCTTCGGGGTTCACAGCCAGCGCCTGCTGGATGATGCCGCGCGCTTGCAAACGGCCGGGTTGATCGTGGAGGGCGTGCGTGGCGGGGACCTGCCTGTGGATGCACTGGGCTTGGCATTCCGCTCGTCCGGGCGAGCGGGGGAAAACTTTGGAACGCTCGATCTCACAGGCGGCGCGACCGCGGCGGACTATGATCCTCTTGATGCGTCCTGCCTCACCCGTCTGGAGACCACAGGAAGACTCACGGCGTGCAAAGTGGTGGCATGGTTAGGAGCAAACAGCGAGTTTTGGAAAGGTGCCTACGTGAGCCACTGGCCGATTCATGCCGGGGTGCGGGAGAGCCGCCGCTGGATCGGTGAATATGTGCTCACGGGAGAAGAAGTGGCGGCGGGGAGGCGATTTGCGGATGAGATCGCGCAGGCCACCTGGCCGATGGAGTTCCGTGAGACGGCGCGTGGTCCGAAGTTGAGGTATCCCGAGGGAAACCGAGCGGCAGGGATACCCCTGCGGTGTTTGAAGCCGGCCGGGATCGAGGGATTGTATGTGGCGGGGCGTTGCATCTCGACGGATCATGACGCGCAGGCGTCCATCCGGGTGATGGGAACCTGCTTTGCCACCGGAGAAGCCGCGGGGCGTGCAGCGGCGGAGTGGGTGTCGCGGCCTGAGCGTGCCACGCCTACTTGACGTCTGCCTTGAAGTCACCCATGGCCCACTGGATGCCGGCAAGGAAGTGACTGAGCACTTTGGAATGCCAGTAGATCTCGTGGTTGTGACCGAGGGAGGAGTAAAAGACGCGGCCATTTTTCCAAGGCCTCGCCCATGATACGCCGAAGTCATTGTCCGTGCGCTTGATGCCTGCGACGTTCATGTCGGTCTTCTCGGTGTCCAAGCGGAGCAACATGTGAACCGCCTTGGAGTCGTAGGGTTCCTTGAGTTGATAGATCTCTTCTTTAAACTCGATGTTTTCGCCGTTGAACATCGCGACCAAGGGATGTTTTTCCTGACCGGGCTCCACCTTGATGCTGACGGTCTTGTCCGCGGTCCATGGGTGGCCATCGAAGCAGCCATTGATCATCCGGCTGTATTCCGGCCAGTTGTAGAAGGTGTCGGTCGCGGCATGGATTCCGATGAACCCGCGGCCGGATTCGATGAATTTCATCAGATTGGCCTTCAAGCGGGCCTCAAGCTCGGCGGCCTCTTTTTTCTGCTCCTCATTCATGCCGGCCAGTTCCTCTTTTTTGGGAGAAAAAACCTCGAGGGTGGTGCTGAGAAAGCAAACGGCATCGAAGGTTTTGAGGTTGTCCACCTCGAAGTTTTTCAGGTCGTCACTGATGACGGCGGTGAAGGCTCCGGTTTTTTTCCCCATTTCTTCGAGGGCGATCTTGCCGGTGGCGATCGAGGCATGGCGGAAGCCATTGGTTTTGGAGAAGACGAGGAGTTTACGAGGCTTGACCGGTTTTGCGAAAGGTTCGCTCGGAAGTGCTTCCGCGATTTTTTCAGGGGCTCCTGGAGGCGCTTGTTCGCCTTGTGGGCTCTGGGCTACGACCAGGAGTGCGACAAGGGCTGCAAGGCTGGCGGGAAGCAGGGTTTTCGGGGAAAATTTCATCGCCGGAGTTGTTCTTGATTTCAAGTCATTCGGCAATCCGAAAATCCAAATGTGCTCGCTGACGCTTGATTGATGCGATTCAGGGTTGAGTCTGCAGGAGAATTCTACGAAAACCGCCGCGGATGAGAATTTTGGTAGTCGGAAAAGGTGGGCGCGAACATGCGCTGGTGCGGGCATTGGCAGAATCGCCTGGGAAACCCGAGTTGTTTTGCTTCCCGGGGAGCGATGCGATCTTTGAATGGGCGCAGCCTGTCGCGGCCGAGGGCCTGGAGTCGCTGGTGGCCTGGATGGCGGCCCATTCCATCGATCTTTGCGTGGCGGGTGAGGAAAGTTACCTGGTGAAAGGGGAAGGCCTTGCCAATCTATGTGAGAAAAACGGCATCCCGTGCTGGGGACCACCCAAGGAGTCCGCTCAGCTTGAAGCGAGCAAGGAGTTCGCAAAAGAGTTCCTCGTCCGCAACGGCATCCCGACCGCACGCGCCACAGCCACGGACACCTTGGACGCCGCGGTGGCGGCGATCGCCGGAGAATATCCGACGGTATTGAAGTTCGATGGTCTCGCCGCCGGCAAGGGCGTGGCGGTCTGCCCGGACGAGGCCTCCGCGTTGGATTTCCTGGATGAAGTTTTCACCCAAGCCCGCTTCGGTCCGGGGCGTGTGCTGGTGGAGCAATGCCTCACCGGCCCGGAGGTGTCCGTCTTCGCGGCGATCGTCGATGATCAATACCTGATTTTCACTCCTGCGCGGGATTACAAGCGCGCGAATGACGGCGACCTGGGGCCCAACACCGGGGGGATGGGAGCCGTGGCGAGCCGCCAGTTGGTTTCCCCCGATGTCCTGGCGACCATCGAGGAGCAGATCGTGAAGCCCACGGTAAAAGGTCTGCGCCACGAGGGACTGCCATACCGGGGCTTCCTTTACTTCGGGATCATGCTCACGCCTACCGGTCCGCAGGTCATCGAGTATAATTGCCGCTTTGGTGACCCGGAGTGCCAGGCCGTCATGCCATTGATCGAGGGTGATCTGGCTGGGTTCTGCCTCGCAGGAGCAAAAGGTGAGCTCAGAACCGAGCTGATTGCCTTCAATGAAGGGTGGAGCGTCTGTGTGATTCTTGCTTCCGCAGGCTATCCGGAAAGCTCTCGGAATGGAGACCTCATTTCCGGCCTCGAAAATGTCAACAACGCGCGGATTTACCATTCCGGCACCCAGCGAACGAAGGATGGCGCCTGGCAAACCCAGGGCGGTCGGGTGCTGGCGATCGTCGCGGGTGGGCCGACTCGCGAGGCCGCCGTCACCCAAGCGCATTCTGCGGCAGATGCCGTCGGATTCGCAGGCTTGCAGCGCCGCCGTGACATTGGCATCCTCAACTTTTAAACCATGCAACAAACTCTCACTCCAGATGACATCGCCGCAGGGGTGGATCGCCTTGCCCAGGCGATTCTCGCAAAGCACCGCGGTCATCCCATCGCGCTTGTGGGCATCCGCAGCCGGGGAGACGAGGTCGCCGAACGGGTCTTGACGATTCTTTCCCAGGAAGACGACTGGGAACTTTCCTTCGGGGTGTTGGACATTTCCCTCTACCGCGACGACTTCGAGCACCTCCATGAGAACCCCCTGCTCCAGGAAAGCGACATCGGTTTTCCTGTCGAGGGAGCCTTGATCATTCTCGTGGACGACGTCTTGTTTACCGGGCGCACGATCCGGGCGGCGCTCGATGCGCTCTCGGACTACGGACGCCCCGCCAAGGTCGAGCTCGCCGTGCTCATCGATCGCGGGCACCGGGAAATGCCGATTCAGCCGGATTTTGTCGGCATCACGCTCGACACCCGCCGACTGGATCATGTATTGGTGTCCCTCGAAGGCACTGATGGCGTGGATCAAGTCCAGGTCGTCGAGAAATAAAATCCCATGAGTCTCCTGCCGCAGCACAAGAAATCCCCTGAGGAACTCGCGAAGCTTCGCGAATCCCTCGGCATTCCAGGCCAGCCCCCGCTGGGTGATCCATCGGCAGCGCGCCCTGCGCTTCCTCAGGAATCCTCAGGGCTGGCAAGCCAGGAAGATCTGCGTGAGATTCCGGCGGTGGCTGTGGAAGCGAAGCCTGATGCGGCGGGCTTGAAGGGGCCTGATGCCGCTCCTCTTGCGCCACTCCCTGCTCCCGAGCTCCCCGTTCGAAAGAAACGCTCGTTGAGACGGGCGGACCGCCACCCACTCGCTGCTGCGGAACATGAAGCATCATCCGTTCCGGCACCCCTGGGAAGCACTGCGCCGGCAAGTCCCCGCATTGTGCATTCGCTGAGGAAGTCTGAACAAGCCCCCTTGACTCAGAGCAAGTCACCACCACCCGATTCCAGTTTGCCGATTCATCGCCACTCTCCTGAGGAAATCCGTGAGATCCGCCGCCAGGAAGTCCTTGCCATGCAGAAGGTTGCCGTTGAGCAGGTTTCCCACAAGGCTCATTGGGTCATCGTGATTCCGGGGTATCTCTTCGCGCTTGCGGCGGTCATTGGCTGCTATCACTACCATTTGGAAATCAGCGTTACCGCCAGTTGCCTTGCCATTTCCTTCCTCGTCGCAGGCTTCCTCCTGATCTGGAAACCGTTCTCCCGCCACCATGGGGCGTTTATCGGAGTCATGAGTCTGCTGATCGCCGTCTTCGGCGTCCTCTACTATTTCCCCCAACTCCGTTATGGCACGTAAAGATCTGCTCGATATCTCAGCGCTTGATCGGACGGAAATCGAACATCTGCTCGAACAATCCATTCCGTTCAAGGAGCTATTCACCCGCTCGGTGAAAAAAGTTCCCGCCCTCAAGGGCAAGTCGGTGCTCATGCTCTTTTATGAGCCAAGCACCCGGACTCATTCCTCATTCGAAGTCGCCGCCAAGCGCCTTTCCGCAGATGTCACCAACTTCGACGTCGCGCATTCCTCCATCACAAAAGGCGAGTCTGTTAGGGAGACGGTGGAGACTCTGCAGGCGATGCGCACTGACTATATCATCGTCCGTCACGGCCGGTCCGGCCTGCCCGGGATGATTGCAAGGCAGACCAAGGCATCCGTTGTTAGTGCGGGCGATGGCGCGCACGCGCACCCGACCCAGGCTCTGTTAGATGCGTTCACGATCAAGGAAAGATTCCCGGACCCTACGGGAAAAAAGGTTCTGATCATCGGGGACATTCTTCATTCCCGGGTCGCACGTTCGACCAGCACCATCTTGAAGAAGCTGGGAGTGGAAGTCGCTTATCTGGGGCCCGGTTCCCTGGTTCCCCGCACGGGGCCTGAGAACATCCGTCGTTTCACGGACTATAAGGAGGCGATGGCGTGGAATCCTGACTTCGTCTATCTTCTCCGTGTTCAGATGGAGCGCCAGGACGTTCAGTTTTTCCCGAGCCTCCGCGAGTATCACCGGCTCTATGGAATTAACGATTCCCGTTTGGAGGAAATCCGCAAGCGCGGCCTCTTCATCATGCACCCTGGTCCGGTGAACCGCGGTGTTGAACTGTGTGATGCAGTGATGGATTATGAACGCAGTCTCATCAATGATCAGGTGGAAAACGGCATCGCCGTGAGGATGGCTGTTCTCTACTGGCTCAAGCCCGGCGGCAGCTTGGGATCCAGCCCATCCTGAAGATTCCGTCCGAAGTCGCCATCGGCCGGAAAACCTCGTTATGTGGAAACCTGTGGCAGGTAAACACGATCAGAAAGTGTTCGATCGAATCGATCCTCGAGCCTGATCTACCACCGACTCAATCCTCCGAAACATCCCCCGAAAGGGCGCGTTGAAGGGCCTTTTGATAATTTTTCCGGGAAAGCTCAAAGCCGCCGAATTGCTTGAGGTGGGAGGTGAGCCACTGGGTGTCCAGCAGGCGGACTCCCTGCTCCCGCAGGCGCATGACGAGGGCCACCAGGGCGATCTTGGACGCATCCGTTTTCCGGGAGAACATGCTTTCACCGAAGAAGACTCCCGGCAGCGCGACTCCGTAAAGGCCGCCTTGCAGACCGTCCGCATCCCAACACTCCACGGAATGCGCGTGGCCGAGATCGTGCAAGGCGCAGTAGCTTTCCAGGATCACTTCATCGATCCACGTTTCCTGGCGGGCGGCACAGCCTAACATCACGTCGCGGAAAGCCGTGTCCCAGCGGACTTCGAAGGGCTTGCGCTTAAGGGACTTTGCCAGTCCGTGCGGGATGTGAAACCGCTCATCCAAGGGAATGAGCCCGCGTTTCTCCGGGGAGAACCAGAGAATCTCGCCCGCCTCCGCCATCGGAAAAATTCCCCGGGCGTAGGCTTCCAGCAAGATCTCGGATGGGATGATTTTCTTCACCTGGGCGGGCCGCTGACGATCGTCGCAAACGCATTGTGATCGTGAATGCTTTCGTGATTCACCGCCTTGACCGTGAAGGAGGAGACCCGCTTGTCGGCACGCAATAAAGCGGCGGCATTTCGAACGACATCCTCCACAAAGACCGGGTTGTCATAGGCCTGCATGGTGACGAAGCGCTCGTCGGTGCGTTTTAAAAGCGCATAGACCGGCGCGGATCCCGACTTCTCGGCCACGTCGATCAGGTCCTCGATGAGGATGAGTTCCCAGCCGCCATTTTTCGCCCTGGGGCGGACTTCAAGCGTGACGTAGCCGCGTTGGTTGTGGGCTCCGTATTCGCTGATTTCCTTGCTGCACGGGCAGAGGGTCGTGACGGGGACGGTGACACAGAGTTCGAAGTCATCCGAGGTCCCGTTTGAGGATCCTCTGAAGATGCAATCGCAGGCGACCTTGGAAGAAGCTCCGGAAACAGGTGCCTTTTTGGTGACAAAATAGGTGAATGCCACCTCGATCTGCGCCTGCTCGGCGTCCAGGCGCTTTTTCAAGTCATGAAGAATCTCCGGCAGTGTCCGCATGGTCACCTCGTCCTCGTGCTTGCTCAAGACTTCGAGAAAACGGCTCATGTGCGTGCCCTTGAAGTGATGCGGCAGATGGACCGACATCGAGATTTTGGCGACGGTCGGAAACGGGCTGCCGTCCTGATCGAGGACCTGGATCGGGTAGCGCAAGTCGGAGATGCCGACTTGGTCGATGTCGATGCCGCGGGTGTCCGGCGTCGCTTGGATGTCTGGCAATGGTGATTTCTTGGAAGGCATGATTCAGAGAGTTCTTTCGTATTCCGCCCAGGAGGAGGAGGTTTCCCAGACCCGCACGCGGACGAGGCGCACGCCGGGCTGGAGGGTGTAGCGCTTACCGATGGCGGTTGCGTAAGTTGCGAGTGCCTGCGAGGCTTGCTCGAAGATGGTGCGAGCCATGACCTCGGTGGTGGGGTCCTGGTTTTCAAAACCGATCACCCGGTCGCCATAGCGTGCTTTGAAATCCGGATACGCGGGGTCTGCGGTATTCATGCACATGGCATGGTCGAAGGTGTCCAACCAATCGCCCACCGCCTCCTTGATGATTTTAAAGTCGCAGACCATTTCGTGATCATCGAGTTCGTCCGCCTCGATGATGAACTCCACCTTGCGGGTGTGGCCGTGTGGGAAGCGGCATTTGTCAGGATGCTTGGTGAGCATGTGGCCGTTCTCCACTTCGAGGGATTTGCAGATTCGGTATGGCATCGGAAATTAGAGGGACGGGAGCGCGGGTGTTTGTTGATAGATCGTAGGATCTGGTAGGCCAGCCAAGAGAAAAGCTTCGCGCCGCTCGACACAGGTGCCGCAGACACCGCAATGAATCGCGCCGCCCTTATAACACGACCATGTCTCGGAAAAATCAAGCCCCAGGCTGGCTCCGCGTCGGGCGATGCCGGTCTTGTCGGTGGCGATGAAGGGGCGGAGCAGTTGGATTCCGGCGTAGGTGCCCTCGCTCATGGCGCTGGCCATGGCCTGCATGAATGGCTCACGGCAGTCGGGATAAATCGCATGATCACCCGAGTGCGCGGCGATGACCAAGCCGGCGGCCTCCACGCTTTCCGCGTAGCCCGCGGCGATCGCAAGCATGATACCGTTGCGGAATGGCACGACCGTCTGCTTCATGGACGCCTCGGCGTAGTGCCCGTCAGGAATCGCGCCGCCGGATTTCAACAAATCCGACTTGAAGAGCGTGTTGATGAAATCCAGCGGGATGACTTGGTGAGGAATGCCATTTCGCTCTGCGTGGAGTTTTGCAAAAGGAATCTCGCAGGCATTGTGCTTCGCGCCGTAGTCGAACGAGAGACATGCCACGACCTCATGCATGCCGAGCACTTCGTAGAGCGCGGTGACGGAGTCCATCCCACCGCTCAACAAGACGCAGACTTTCATGGCGAGGAGGGTGCCAAGGTGTCCGGATAGGTCGCCTCAGTCGTCAGCTGGATGCCACCGCGCGGAGCAAACTCGCCGCGCACGATGATTTCCTGAGGTTTCATGATCTCCACCAGATCATCGAGGATCCGATTGACGATCTCCTCGTTGAAGGCGGGTTGATTCCGGAAGGAGGCGAGGTAAAATTTCAGGCTTTTGGTCTCCACACACAAGTCGCCGGGCACGTAGCGGATGAGGATCCGGGCGCTGTCCGGCTGGCCGGTTACCGGGCAGAGCGACGAGAATTCCGGGCAATTCAGAGTGATCCAGTAGCGCCGGCCGGCACGCTGGTTGGGGAACACATCGAGCGTCGCCTCATCCGGGCTAGCGGGGAGACGGTTTTCGGATTTCCCGAGCAGGGACAGGTTCTGGAGATCTTGGCGACCGGACATGGCCGGATTCTGGAACGCTGCGCCGAAAGGTCGATTTATTTTTTACCGCGAATGAAGATCGCCATCGCAGCCCGCTCACTCTGCGGAAAGCGCGGCGCGTGCATCCCCTTCACCCTCGGGATCGGGGAGCTTGCGGAAATGCACTTGTCCCACGCGGCGTCCATCCGTGCTGGTGACGCGCGCTTCGTAGCCGAGCACCTCGACCGTTTCCCCGACTTCGGGAAAGCGCTCCAACTGCTGGGTGAGATAGCCGCCCACGGTGGTGACTTCGCCGCTTTCAAGAAATAGCTCGGGCACGTGACCTGCGAGATCGTTGAGAGTCATGGCCCCTTCGATCACGAATTCGTTCTCGTTGATCCGGGTGAATGACGAGCGTTCGTTGTCGAACTCGTCCTGGATATCTCCCACGAGCTCCTCCATGACATTGTCGAGGAAAACAATCCCGACCGGTGTGCCGAATTCATCGACCGCCATGGCCAAATGCGCGTGCTCGCGGAGGAAGAATGTCAGCAAGGTGTCCAGCGGCATGGTATCCGGAACGATTTTCAATTCCCGCTTGATCCGCATCAGATCCGGATCCGGATCCTTGATCAGCTTGAACATGTCCTTGATGTGAATCAGCCCGATGGCATGGTCCAGGTGACCTTTGACAAGCGGAAACCGGGTATGCTTGCTGCGCATCGCGATTTCCAAGGTTTTCTCGAAAGGTTGGTCGGCATCGAGGATAACCACCTTGTTGCGAGGCGTCATCACGTCGCGCACCCAAAGTTCATTGAGGCCCAGGGCATTGATCAGGATTTCCCGCTCGGTCTCGGTGACTTCCTGGGATTTCCCGCTTTGGGTGACGAGCAGGGCGAGCTCCTCCGCAGAATGGATGTGCTCACCCTCGCTGATAGGATCGATCCGGAACAGCACCCTGAGCAGCCAGTTCGCCGTTCCATTGAAAAACTGAATCACATAGCGGAAGGTCTTATAAAACAAATTCAGCGGCCCCGCTAACAACAGGGTCGTCGCCGCCGATTTGCGGATGGCGATGGACTTGGGCATCAACTCACCCATGACCACGTGCAGGAACGTGAAGGAGGCGATGGCGAGCACGAGCGATACCCAGTAAACGGCATTCTCAGGCATCCCCAGCTGGAATAAAATCGGGGCCACCATGGCGGTGACAAAAGGCTCACCCAAGAATCCGAGGGCGAGTGAGGAAATGGTGATTCCCAACTGATTGGCGGAGAGGTAGCCGTCGAGGTGGCTGACCACATGCAAGGCGGTGCTGACGTTTCTGCCCGTCTCCTTGCCGATGGCTTCCAATTGACTCGGGCGGACCTTGACGATCGCGAACTCGGAAGCCACGAAGAAGGCATTGAGCAGCAGGAAAAACGTGATCCCCACCAAGTAGAAGACCAACTCGCCCCCGGTTGGAAACTCGGTGGAGATCCGGTGCGCACCTGCGGCGAGGAATAAGGTGGGGGCTTCGAAAATCACGGATTCAGAGTTTTTCGTAAACGCCTTGGTCGCGCCGCTCAAGGATGGTGAAGCCCGCCTTCTTCGCGTCGCTCACGGATAGTGGCTTGGTGATCGTGGGGGTGTTGATCCGCGAAATCACCTTTTTCACGGGGTTTTTACAAAGCGGGCAAATCACCAAGGCTGCCCGGTCAATAGGACGTCTGAGCTCGAACCCTCGGGCACAGACGCGGCAACTATGTTCCGGGTCATCCGCAGCTTCAGAAACGTATTCGTAAATTGGCATAGAAAAAACGTGGGAACGGGTAATCTCCGTCCCACGTTGAAAATAGCGTGAAGCGTGCCAGATTACCAGCTCGACTTCGTCACCCCGGGGAGCATACCGGCAGATGCCAGTTCGCGGAAGGTGATCCGGGAGAGACGGAAGCGGCGCAGGAAGGCGCGACGACGACCTGTGATCTCACAGCGGTTGACCAGGCGAGTCGGGCTCGCGTCACGTGGGAGCATGGAGAGACCTACGTAGTCCTTCTCAGCCTTCAGCTTGAGACGGAGGGCGGCATACTTCTCGACAGTTTCTTTTTTGCGCGCGTTGCGGGCGATCCAACTTTTCTTAGCCATAATTTCGGGCCGCAGGTCTTAAGGGATGGGCCGGAGCTTGCAAGCTCAAAGTGGCTAATTTCTGGATTTTTATAAAAATGTCGATGATTCGACGCTTTTCCTGCCGTTTTTCTCGAAATTTTCCACCCCCGGCAATCCCAATGAAAGGTCCGAAATCTTTGTAACGTTTTGATGGAATCGCCTGTTTCCAAGGCCTACAATCCCATGAATCGACGTCAAATCCTCCGCAACGGCACTCTCGGCACGCTCGGCTTGCTTGCTTCCCAGTCATTCCAGACCGCCCGCGCCCAAGGCCGGATCCTCGGGGCAAACGATAAAATCCGCATCGGCATCATCGGATTTTCGGATCGGCTCAACAGCTCGCTGCTCCCGGCGATGAAGAGCCTCATGGCTGAATTCAACTGCGAATTCGTGGGAGTCTCTGACCTTTGGAGTATCCGCCGGGACGAGGCCAAGGCCTATTTCACCAAGCATTTCAACCAAGACATCGCCACTTACCGGAACAACGAGGAACTTTACGAAAAGGCCAAGCCCGACGCCGTGATCATCTCCACGGCGGATTTCCAACACGCGCTTCACGCCATCGAGGCGATCGAGGCCGGCTGCGACGTCTATTGCGAGAAACCCTTTGCAGAGACCATGCAAGACGCCCGCGCGGCCCTCAAAGTCGTCAAGGCCTCTGACCGGATTCTTCAAGTCGGCTCACAGCGGCGCTCCGGTCCCGGCTACCACGCCGCCTATGATTTCCTCAAGGCCGGGAAATTCGGACCCATCGTGGCGGCGGAAATGACGTGGAATGTGAACCAGCCCGGCAGGTGGCGCCGGATCGCGGCCGTCGCCAAGCTCAAGCAGGAGGACACCGACTGGAAACGCTTCCTCTGCAATCGCCCGGATGACAAGTTCGACCCGCGCAAATACCTGGAGTATCGCCTCTTCTGGCCCTACTCCTCCGGCATCCCCGGCCAATGGATGAGCCATCAGATCGACACGGTCCACTGGTTCACCGGGCTTCCTCACCCGCGCTCCGTCGTCGCAAATGGCGGGATCTATCAGTGGAAGGATGGCCGCAGCAACTGGGATACCATGACCTGTGTTTTCGACTACGGCCCGCTCGATGACCCGTCCAGCGGCTTTCAGGTGACCTTCGGTTCCCGCAACAGCAACTCTGCCGGTGGCACCAAGGAGATCTATTACTCGAATGGTGGCGAACTCAATCTCGCAACCAACCAGATCACCCCGAACGGCGGTATGTCCAAAAAAGATGCCGCTGACATGGGAATGGAAGCGAATTTACTCGCCGCCACCAATCTGGAAGCCCCGGCCGCCATCGCCACCTCGGCCAACACCGGCGCGGACGAACTCACCACCGCCCACATGCGGAACTGGCTGGAATGCATCCGTTCCCGCAAACAACCCCACGCTCCCGTGGAAGCTGGCTACCAACACTCCATCGCAACCATCATGTCCAACGCCGCCGCCCGCACCGGCGAGCGGGTCACCTTCGATGAGAAGACCCAGGAAGTCATGGCCGGCGGCAAGGTATTCCATCTTTGATCCATCCCTAACATGGCTACTTTATCCATCACGCGTCGGCAGTTTCTCCGAAATACCGGCGGAGCCATCCTCGGTGCCAGTCTCGCCGGAAAATTGGCTGCCCAGCCTGCCGAAGCTCCTCCGAAAAAATGGCTCTCAGCGCTGGGCATCGCCGCCTCGCTTGAAAAGGCAGGCACCATGAAAGCGGCGGGCGCGGAATTCCTCACCGAGAGTGTCGGAAATTTTCTGGTCCCGGATCAACCGGATGCGGTGTTTGAAAAAAACCTCGCCCTGCTTGCCGCATCGCCCCTCCCGATCCTCGCTTGCAACGGCTTTATCCGGCCCTCCAACCTGCGCTGCATCGGCCCGGACGCCAATCACGACCTGCTCCTCGCTTGGTCGGAAACCACCTTCCGCCGCCTCAAGCAAGCCGGCGGGAAATTCATCGTCTTCGGCAGTAGCGGCGCACGCCGACTCCCCGATGGCTGGCCGGAGAAAACCGCGGATGAGCAGTTCGTCTCACTCCTCAAGGCCATGGGAAAACTCGCGGAAAAACATGAAATCACCGTCGTGGTGGAACAACTCCGCGCCACCGAGTGCAACTTCATCAACCGCATCCAGCGCGGCGCGACACTCATCCGCGCCGCAGGCCATCCGAACGTCCGCCTGCTTGCCGATCTCTATCACATGGCGACCATGGGCGACACCCCGGCCGATCTCCAAGCGGCCATGGACGTGGTCGCCCACGTCGAGATCGCGGAAAAGGAAACCCGCAGCTACCCCGGCGTCCATGGCGATGACTTCCGCCCGTTCTTCAAAGTCCTCCGAGAAAGCGGCTACTCCGGAGCCATCAGCATCGAGGGCAAAGGCGAGCCGGCGCAAGTCGCCCCCGCCTTCGCCGAGATCATCAAGCAGGCCGCCGAGGTCTAGCGTCTTTTGGCCTCGCCAAAGCCCCCGCAAACGTCTGCTCTTTGAACGTGAACCGACGTCAATTCATCGCGCTCTCCGCCACCGTTGCCGCGACCCAGGCAAACGCCGCCCCTGCGGAGATGCCTCTCGTTTCCTTCGGTCTCATCACCGATGCGCAATACGTGGACGCCGAGCCCGAGGGCGAACGACACTTCCGCGAATCCATCCCCAAGCTCCAAGCTGCCGTTGCGGATCTTGCCAAGGAGAAGCTCCCGTTCACCCTCCATCTGGGTGATGTGATCGACCGGGACTTTTCCTCGTTCGCCACCATTTTGCCACTCTTCCGTCCATTGGGGCATCCGGTTCGCCATGTGTTAGGCAATCACGACTTTGAAATGGCGGAGGCGGAAAAACTCAAGGTCGCGCCCACGCTCGGGATGCCAAGCGATTATTATACATTCAGCGAGTCCGGGGTGAAATTCATCATGCTCGATACCAATGATGTCTCCACCTATAAACACCCCGAGGGCAGCGCCGAGGATCTTGCCGCCGAGGCCATCATGCAGGAACTCTCCGCCGCCGGTTCGAAGAATGCCAAGCCATGGAACGGCGGACTTTCCCAAACGCAGCTTGAGTGGTTAGATCAAGAGCTGACCATTTCGGACGCCGCCAAACAAGCCACCATCATCTGCGGTCACCACCCGCTCATGGCGGAGGAGGGGCATCACGCTTGGAAGAACCGCGAGATCATCGCCATCATCGAGCGCCATCCATCCGCCCGAGCTTACTTCTGCGGTCACAACCACGCCGGTGGAGAAGTCATTCTCAACAAGCTGCCCTACATCACTTTCAAGTCGCTCCTCCACGAGCCGGGCATCACGGCTTATTCCGTGATCCACGTCTTTCCAGACCGCCTCGTCATCGAAGGCCGCGGTCGTGAATCATCGCGCCAAATTCCGCTGCGGAATATCTAATCCCGCAGCCGCTTGTGCAAAGCCACATCAGGGACCATGCAGGCCTCTTGCTTGCCCATGAATCGCAGGCGGTGATCCGCAACCCAGCCGTAAACCCAGTCACGCATCTTTTTGGGGATCAACCGCGCCAAAGTCATCACCCGCCAGCCGCCTCCTAACACCCGCGCCAGCTCGATCAGCGCATCACTGCGCAGGAATACCATACCATCCGATTCACGCAGCAGAACCATCGTCCCACCCGCCGCCGCGGCATGTTTTTCGAAGCCCAATTCATGAGCGAGCTTCCCTTGCAAGGGCGCGAATGCCAAGCGCTCGTGCTTGTCCAGCGCCACCGCCTGCTTCACCGACCGGGAGCAAAACGCGCAGTCACCATCAAAAAAAAGCACCCATTTCATGCGCACATTCTAGGGCTGCCACCCGCGATTTCCAGTGGAATTCGCAATCGCCTCGCTGGCATGGATCATGCACTCTCTTCCACACCCATGTCCGCTTCTCCCACCGCGCCGCCCGGCCTGCCCCCTACCTTGGGACGTTGGCAAGTATTGTTCTACGGCCTCGGATCGATGCTCGGCGCTGGCATCTACGCGCTGGTCGGGCGCGCTGCGGAATCACTCGGTAACGCCGTCTGGCTGGCATTTCTAGCAGCCATGATCGCCGCCCTGCTCACCGGACTTTCCTACGCCTGCGTCGGTGGACGCTACGCCAAGGCCGCTGGGGCAGCCTACGTCACCGGCCGCGCGCTCGGGCGGCCCGCCATCAGTTACATGGTAGGCATCGCGGTGATGATGAGCGGCCTCACCAGCATGGCCACCGGCTCGCAGGCGATCGCGGAGAACCTGGAAAAGGCCCTCGGCATGGTCTTGCCGATCAAGTGGGTCGCCATCGCCCTGGTTTTCCTCGTCGGCTGCATCATCCAGCGCGGCATGAAGGAAAGCATGTGGGCGAATGTCCTCTGCACGGTGGTGGAGGCCAGTGGCCTGCTCTTCATCATCGCCGTCGGCCTCAGGTTCTGGGGTGGCGTGAACTACTTGGAAACTCCGGTGGACACCGTCGCGGGAGGAGTCGGCTCGGGCATTACCCTTGCACTCGTCTTGCAGGGCGCGGTTTTGATGTTCTTTTCCTTCATCGGCTTCGAGGACATCCTCAACGTCAGCGAAGAAGTCAAAAACCCGAAACGCGACATCCCATTCGGCCTGATCGGGGCGATGATTCTCGCAACCCTCATCTACATGGCCGTCGCCATCACCGCCGTGTCCGTGGTGCCCTGGAAAGAACTCGCCGCCAGTAAGACGCCACTCATGGAAGTCGCCCATCGCGCGGCACCTTGGTTCGGCGGAATCGACCGGATCTATCTGGCAGTCACCATTTTCGCGATTGGAAACACCGCGCTGCTCAACTACCTGATGGGCTCCCGCTTGCTCTACGGCATGAGTCGGCAAGGCCTGCTCCCTGCCATGTTAGGAAAACTGCATCCGCGACGCCACACGCCGCAAATGGCGATTTTCGCGCTCTTTGGAATCGTCACCCTGCTCATCCTCAGCGGTGGAGTGAAACCCTTGGCCGAAGCCACGGTTTTATTGCTGCTGAGCGTGTTCACCCTGGTAAACATTTCCCTGGTGGTGCTCAAACGCCGCGTGGGCGAACCGACGGATGGCTTCGACGTGCCGCTGCTGGCGCCCATCCTGGGCGCGTTGGTGTGCGCCCTGCTGGTCGGCGTTCGGGTTTATTCCGCCTTTGCCGGAGGGAAGCCTGGAGCCCTCGTTGCCCCATTGATCGCAGTCGGGATTTTCGCGACGAGCTTCCTGCTTTATTTGCTACTCAAACCCAAGCAAGTGGTGGTGGATGAAAACGAGTGAGCGCCCATCTCCGTTTGGCCGCTTGACAAAACGCCCGTGGTAACCATTGTTATTCCATGGCCATCGAAACAAAAGTCCGCAAAATTGGAAACTCCCTCGGAATCGTGCTCCCGAAAGAGGCACTCCAGGCCCTCAAGGTAAACGAAGGTGACACGCTTTTCCTCACCGAAGCCCCGGAATGTTCGCTGCGAGTGACCCCAAGTCGCCCGGGATTCGATGAAGTGATGAAAATCGCAGAATTGGGAATGAACCGCTATCGAAACGCCCTCAGGGAACTTGCCAAATGAACGAACCCTTCTGGCTAAATTGGGAAATCATCCTGGCGATTCAAACGCAACTGCTCGCCCGTTTCGGCGGGTTGGAAGGCTTGCGTGACAACGGGTTGTTAGAATCCGCATTCGCCAAGCCGATGCAGTTGCTAAACTGCGGAGAACCCAGCCTGTTTGACATGGCTGCCGCTTACGCACACGGGATCGCAAAAAATCATCCGTTTCTGGATGGAAACAAGCGGGCGGCGTTCATGGCGGCCTACACATTTCTCGGGATCAACGGCTTTCGTCTCGAAGCCCCCGAAGAAGAAGCCGTGCTCCAGACCCTCGCCCTTGCCGCTGGGGAAATCGATGCCGACGAATTCTCCGCATGGCTCCAGGCGTCCTGCGTCGCGACCTAACCCTGTTGCGCCGCCCGCACGTCCTGAATGATCAACTGCAAAGTCGTCCGCCCCCGGAAGTTGTTCCGGTCAATCGTAAACGCAATGTCCCACGGCGGATCGGGCAGGGGATACTCTCCGCCGCCGAAAAAAACCGCGTCCTGTTCATGATATCCCTGCCGCAACATGAAGCGCAGATGGTTGTTCTTCATGTGCAGCGGCGGACGGCTCAGCCCCACCTTGCGCGAAATAAACACCGGCTGAGGATTCCCGCTACCGAACGGCTGCAACAAATCATAACTCGCCAGAAACTCCAACGACAGCAGGTCAAAGGAAATCTCCGCATCATACATCAACTTCGGCTGACGCTGCTCAGGATTGCTATGCTCCAGAACGTAAGCCGCGAAACTCTTCCGGAAATCATCCAGGCTTCCCTCGTGAATCGAAAGCCCCGCCGCCATCGCATGACCACCTCCGGCGATCAAGTGCTCGTCACACGCACGGATCGCCTCCACCAGGGAAATCCCATCGATACTACGTCCCGAGCCTTTGCCCACCCCATCTTCATCGATCGCGATCACGAAGGTCGGCTTGTAATACTGCCGCATCAAGCGCGAGGCGACGATGCCCACCACGCCATGGTGCCAAGACCGCGAGCCTAACACAATCACCGGATCACGCTCAGGATCGAAGTCGCGGTTCAACATTTCCACCGCCTCCCGCCGGATCAATCCCTCGTGGGTCTGGCGCTCCTTGTTATATGTGTCCAGCTTCCCGGCAAATTCATGCGCAAGCCGTCGGCAATCCGTCGTGAGAGTCGCAAGCGCGTCCTCCGGCACATCCATCCGCCCCGCCGCATTCAAACGCGGGCCGATCCGAAAACCGACATCCATCGAGGTCGCCGTGCCATTCATCCCGGTCACTTCTTGCAAAGCGCGCAGCCCCGGATTGAGCGTGCTGGGTAAATGCTTCAACCCATGCCGCACCATCAGCCGGTTTTCACCCACCATCGGAACGATGTCGGAAATCGTCGCAACCGCCACCAAATCGATCAATTCCTTTAAATCCAAGTCCACCTGCCGCGTCTTCAGCAACGCGTGGCCCAGCTTGAAAACCACCCCCGCCGCGCATAAATAGGTAAACTCCGTGCCGCACTTCGGGTTCACCAAGGCGCAACAATCCGGCCGCCCGGCTGGATCCGGCTCGTGGTGATCCACGATCAACACATCAATCCCATCCGCCCGCAATGCCGCCACCTCGTTGATCGAAACCGTCCCACAATCCACCGTGATCAGCAAATTGGGCTTCGGCCCCTCGCTCATGCAGCGTTCCAGGGCCGCCGTGCTCAGGCCGTATCCCTCCGGCCCTCGCTTTGGAATGAAATGTCGCGGCGTCAGCCCGTAAGCCATCAAAATCCGCCGCATCAGCGTGATCGATGTCACCCCATCCACGTCGTAATCCCCATAAATACAAACCTCTTCCTTCGCATCGATCGCCGCCAATACCCGCTCCACCGCAGGTTTCATGTCGGGAATCAGGAACGGATCCGCCAAATCCCTGAGTTTTGGACGCAAATAGCCCTCCAGATCGACGTCAGGCGGTAAACCCCGCTGACGGATCAAATGCTCAAGAATCGGTGGAAATGAACCCGACGAGCCGTTTGCCTGCTTTTCAAACGGCTCCCCGCGCGCAATCCATCTGAATGGCTGTGCTCGCATGAAGTGGAGGCCACCCTAAAGGCTGTGACAAGGTTGACACAAGATCCAAACGAAATTCCGCCCGTTGTGGCAGGACGGCCTCCCTAACCCGAGTCATAATCGGCGCAGTGTGACACTATGTCATGGCTAAAGCGCGTCAAAATGTCGCTAATTCACCAAAAAAACAGCAGCTCAGCAACCCTGTATATTTTGCAATCAACTAATTACAAGCATGTTATGACGATCCCGAGCACCTTTGGCACAGCCCTTGCAATGACTACGCCTCTACCAACGCCATCACGGCCAACCTCAGAAAGAAACCACCCCAATGTCCAAAATTCTCGGAATCGACCTCGGAACCACCAACTCGTGTATGGCTGTCATGGATGGCGGCGAGTCCACCGTTCTTGAAAACTCAGAAGGTGCACGCACCACTCCATCCGTCGTCGCCTTCGCGAAAAACGGGGAGCGCCTCGTCGGCCAAGCCGCCAAGCGCCAGGCTGTCACCAACCCACAAAACACGATTTTCTCCGCGAAACGCTTCATCGGTCGGAAATTCGCCGAACTGAAAGAAGCGGATAAACGCGTCCCCTACACCATCGTAGCCGCTGCCAATGGCGACGCACACATCCAAGTAGAAGTCGCAGGCGAGAAGAAGACCTACTCCCCACAGGAAATCGCCGCCATGGTCCTCGGCAAACTCAAAGCCGATGCCGAAGCCAAGCTCGGCGAAAAAATCACCCAAGCCGTCATCACCGTCCCCGCCTACTTCAACGACTCCCAGCGCAACGCCACCAAGGCCGCGGGCGAAATCGCCGGCCTCGAAGTCCTCCGCATCATCAACGAGCCCACTGCCGCTGCCCTCGCCTACGGACTCGATAAAAAATCCGACGAAAAAATCGCCGTCTACGACCTCGGTGGCGGCACTTTCGACATCTCCGTCCTCGAAATCGGCGACGGCGTCTTCGAAGTCCTCGCCACCGACGGCGACACCATGCTCGGCGGTGACGACTGGGACAACGCCCTCATCGCGTGGATCGTCGGCGAGTTCAAAAAAGACCAAGGCATCGACCTCTCCGGCCAACCCGACGCTCTCCAGCGCATCAAAGAAGAGGCGGAAAAAGCAAAAATCGCCCTCTCCTCCACCCAGTCCTACGACATCAGCCTGCCCTTCGTCACCGCAGATGCCACCGGACCCAAGCACATCCAGCTCACCCTCACCCGGTCGAAGTTGGAGCAACTCACCGACTCGCTCTTCGAGCGCACCAAGAAGCCCGTCCGCGACTGCCTCAAGGAAGCCGGCCTCTCCGCCTCGGAAATCAACGAGCTCGTCCTCGTCGGCGGCATGACCCGTATGCCCAAAGTCGTGGAAATCGCCCGTGAACTCGCCGGCCAGACCCCTCACCAAGGCGTCAACCCCGACGAAGTCGTCGCCATTGGCGCAGCCATCCAGGGCGGAGTCCTCCGTGGCGATGTCAAAGACGTCCTGCTCCTCGACGTCAGCCCTCTCACCCTCTCCATCGAAACCATGGGCGGCATCGCCACCGGCATGATCGAGCGGAACACCACCATCCCGGCCAAGAAGTCACAAATCTTCTCCACCGCCGCCGACAACCAACCCGCCGTAGATATCCAAATCTGCCAAGGTGAGCGCAAGATGTTCGCCGACAACAAATTGTTAGGAAACTTCAAGCTCGACGGCATCGCCCCCGCCCGCCGCGGTGAGCCACAAATCGAAGTCACCTTCGACATCGACGCCAACGGCATCCTTCACGTCTCCGCCAAGGACAAGCAATCCGGCAAAGAACAGAAAATCTCCATCCAAGGCTCATCCGGCCTTTCCAAGGACGAGATCGAAAAAGCCAAACGCGACGCCGAGTCCCACGCCGAAGAAGACAAAAAGCGCGTTGAAAAAGTCGATGCGAAAAACAAGGCCGACAACCTCGTCTTCAACACCGAAAAGCAACTCGCCGAACTCGGAGAAAACGCCCCCGCAGAACTCAAGACTCTGCTGGAAGGCAAGATCCAAGCCGTTAAAGACGCCATCTCCAGCGACAACGTTGACACCATCAACAGCGCCGTTAGCGACCTCGAAGGCTCACTCCAAGCCCTCGCCGAAGCCGCCCAACAAGCCGGCGCCAGTGCCCAACAACCCGACGTCGAGCCCGCCGCCGAGTCCTCCTCGGACGAGCCGAAAAAGGCCAAAGGCAAAGTCGTCGACGCCGAAGTCGTGGATTGATCAACAAAGGAAAGGGGCACAGGCACCTAGCCTGTTCCTCTTCCGCTGATCACTGCTCACTGCTCACTGCTCACTCCGCACTTCTTCCCATTCTCCCACTTTCC
>CALMKO010000059.1 GCA_937867415.1 uncultured Verrucomicrobiota bacterium
CCGGTGGTTTTTTTCGCAGAAACGGCAGCGGCGATTTCCTTGAGATTGACCGGTTGCAGGCCTTTTTTATCGAGCACCCGCAACGCTTCAGGGCGGTCCGCGGCATCGATCTCACCGGTGGAGACGGAGCCATTGGCGGCGAGGGCTTTGTAGGCGAAGACGGGCATACTTGAATTTGAAATTTCAGATTTGAGATTTCAGATTTACTCCCCGCCCCCGATGTCGGAGGAGGTGACGGAAATGACTTCCTCGATGGTGGTTTCACCCTTCATCACCTTGTGCCAGCCGTATTCACGCATCGGGACGTAGCCGTCGCGCACGGCCTGGGCGCGCAGCTCGACGGCTTGGGCGCGGTGGGCTACAAGTTCCTGCATGGGCTGGGTGAGCAGGATGATTTCATAAATCGCCAAGCGCCCGGAGAAGCCGGTCATGCGGCAGCGGTCGCAGCCCTTGGGCGAGTAAACCTGACCGGGAATGTGCAGCGGGATGCCGAGGTCACGGCGGTCCTGGTCGCTCACCTCGCGCGGGACCTTGCAATGCGGGCAGAGCTTTCTCACCAGCCGCTGGGCCAGGAAGGCACGGACCGCTGCGGAAACGAGGAACGGCTCCACGCCCATGTCGATGAGCCGGCTGATGCCGCCCATGGCGTCGTTGGTGTGGAGGGTGGAGAAAACCAAGTGCCCGGTGAGCGAGGCGCGGATGGCGATCTCGGCGGTTTCCAAATCCCGGATTTCTCCGATCATCACGATGTTCGGGTCCGCCCGGAGGATGGAGCGGAGGGCGGTGGCGAAGGTCAGCCCGATCTCGTTTTTCACGGCGATCTGCATCACTCCGGTGAGCTTGTTTTCCACCGGGTCTTCCACCGTGACGATCCGCCGCTCCGGGTGGTTCACCTCGGTGAGGAAGGAATAAAGGCTGGTCGATTTTCCGGAGCCCGTAGGGCCGGTGATGAGGATGATGCCGTTGGGCAGGTGGAGCAGCGTCTCGATTTTCTTGAGCACGAAGGGCTCCATGCCGAGCTTGGCGATGTTGAATTTCTCCTGGTTGAGAAGCCGCAGGGAAACGCTCTCGCCCTCGACCGTGGGCACCGTGGCCACGCGGACGTCGATGGTGGCACCCTCGAATTGGAGGTTGATCCGGCCGTCCTGAGGCACGCGGCGCTCGGCGATGTCCAGGCGGGCCATGATTTTCAAGCGGGCGATGACCGAGCTTTGCAGGGCCTTGATATTTTCCGGCACGGCGACTTCGATGAGGCGCCCGTCGATGCGGTAGCGGATCCGGAGGTTGGTGCTGAGCGGCTCCACATGAATATCCGTCGCCCGCTGGTCGAGCGCCTCGCGGATGATCTGGTTGACGAATTTCACCACGCTGGCCTCTTCATCGTCGTCTTGGTCGATGACGTTCGCCTCGTCTTCGCCGGTGTCGAGGTGGTCGTAGTCGAAATCGCGGCCTTCGAGGATTTGTTCGAAAGTATCCGCGCCGACCCCGTAGAGGCGCCGGAGTGCTTCGTAGAGCCGCTTGCGGGAGACCATGCACCAATCGATCGGCAGTTCCAGTTCCTGCGCGGCGGCTTGGCGGGCGATCAGATTGAAGGGGTCGAAGGTGGCGAGTTTCAGCCGTTTCTGGAGTCCCTCGCCCTCGATGGCCACCGGCAGCAAGCGGTGGCGCAGCGCAAGCCGCGGGCCACAAGCTTCGCGCAACGGCAGAGGGACCTCCGCGAGGGGGATGCTTTCGAGCCACTCGATCCCGAGGTCATGGGCCAGCTCGCGCATGTATTTTTCCTCATCGACCACACCTGCGTCGAGCACGTCGTCGATGGGGGAGCGCTGGCGCTGTGCTGCGGCCCGCAGGACTTCAGTGAGGGCGGGGATGTCCTCGCAACCGGTGCGGCGAGCAGGTTCAATCAAAAGCTGGGTCATGAATGGCGACTTCTTGTCGGTTAAAACCCGCCGGGGTGCAATCCTGTCTGTCGAAATTGCCGAAATTTCGCGTGATCCGACCGACTCTGCGCCTCTCGCGGGCCCTGCCCTGCTCGCAGATCAAAGGGTGGCATGACTTCATAACGGTCATGGATCCGCAAACGGTGACACCCATGAAATCCGCATATCAAATCGCCAAGGAAGTCGCATGGGACCCGACAGGCGCTTGAGACCCCGCCTCCCATCAAAAAAACCGATGCAAGAAAACGTTGATGATTTCTGGCTGTGATCATTGGGATGTGAGGCTGGCGGCGAAACACGGCGTGGGAGCGGTGGAGATGCATGCACATGGATCGTTGGCAGGACTGGAGTTCTGAATGCTTCCACCGACTTCATTTCCCAGAAAATCCGTGCGATCCAGTGCGATCCGTGCATCATCTCCGGCGTGCCCTATCTGCAAATCACCGATCTCCACACGCACTTCACCCAGCGCGGCGGCTCGATTTTTTCACCCACCAAACAGGTGGTGCGGGCGGTGGATGGGGTGAACCTGACTTTGGAAAAAGGTGAAATCCTCGGGCTGGTCGGTGAATCCGGCTGCGGGAAATCCACGTTTTCACGGACGATCATGCAACTGATCCCCGCGACTTCCGGCGCAGTGGTGCTCGATGGTGAGGATCTCTCCAAGCTCTCGCGCTCCGAGGTGCGCAGGCGGCGGCTGGATTTTCAGATGGTGTTTCAAGACCCCTACGCCTCGCTCAATCCTCGGATGACCATTTTCTCAACCCTTGCCGAGGCTGTCCGCCAGCGGCACCCGAAGCTCCGTGGCTCCTCGCTTTTCAATCGAGTGGAAACCCTGATGGCCACCGTGGGCCTCGATGCCAAGGTGATGCGCAAATACCCTCACGAATTCTCCGGCGGCCAACGCCAGCGCATCGCCATCGCCCGCGCGCTCGCCCCGGAACCCAAGCTCATCATCGCGGATGAGCCGGTCTCGGCGCTGGATGTCTCGATCCAGTCGCAGATTCTCAACCTCATCAAAACGCTTCAGAAGGACCTCGGTCTGACGATGATTTTCATTTCCCACGATCTGGGCGTGGTCCACTACATCGCGGATCGGATCGCGGTGATGTATAAGGGGAAAATCGTCGAGTCCGGCCCTGCTGGAACTGTGTTTTACGAACCCAAGGCGGATTACACCAAGCGCTTGATCGCCTCCATCCCCAAGCTGGCGACGTATGGCGAGCCGGGTTGACCCGCACAAAAAACCCCACCGCAGCCGGAGCTGGGCGGGGCTTCTTTCGGTTTGAAAATCTTAAGGAATCCCGGAATCACCAAGTGATGACGTTGTCGGCGAGATTACCCGCCGCACCGGAAGGAGCAGCGTCGGCCCCATTACTCCAAGCGGCGGCCCTTCTGCCGTTCAAGACCTTCTGCGGCCCTCCTGCGGGGGTGGCGGTCACTCTTTCGTCAAAGTCGCCATCCAGAGCCACAAAATACGGTCCTCCCCAAGGGTCAACCAAGCCCGGGGCGATGATGTCGGCTCCACTTGGGTTAAAGATCAGGCCATTTTTCCCGGACTTTCCTTCTCTCACAGAGAGGAACTTGATCGCGCGGGTGTTCAGGACGGAATTGGAATTTCCCTCCGTCCCTAGCAAGACCCTCAGGAAGGGAATGTCCCTGGTGTCCACTCGAACGTCCCCGCTCAGGTTTGCCCGCGGCATGGATCCATACTCGGTGTAGAAATTACTTACTGCTGACTCAAGCGCCGTGCAAGTGGCAAGGGCCGTGGCTCTTTTGGCTTTCTGAATGGCGGCGTTACCCGCAGCAAAACCAGCGCCCGCCAACACGGCGATGATCGTGATGACAACGAGAAGTTCGACAAGCGTGAAGCCGCGATCGCGACGGGATGGATGGATTTTCATGATGGAAGCGCTGGTGGGATGATTGAGTGCCAAGCGTATGCGAGTTGCCGAGATTTGACAATCGCTGTTTCAAGGCCGCAATCACATGGTGTTTACCTAAGCTCTCATTTTCCGCAGTGCAACGATTTTTCATCTATTTTCAAATCCGGCGCGTGCTTTCCACCTTTGCCGTTGCGGTGGAGCCCTGAAAACGACATGCTCTGCCCATGCCCCGCGAGAACTTGCGAGATTCCATCCTAGACGCCCTCCGCGCAGCCAAGGGGAACCCCCTTTCCAAGTCACAACTGTCCCGGGGCCTCAAGCTCCCCGGCGCGCAAGTCACCGACCTGCGCAACACCCTCGCCGCGATGGTCAAGGAGGGCCTCATCACCGAAGGGAAAAAAGCCTGCTACCAACTCCCGGGCGCTCCCAAGGACCACCTCATCGGCAATCTCAAGTTTCACCCGAAAGGCCACGCCTTTTTCTTCCCCGACATCACCGAGGAACAAAACATCGCCAGCGGCATCGATTTCACCCTCCACTCGCGCATCCTGATCGACCGCCGGAATGTAGGCACTTCCCTCGATGGCGACAAGGTCCTGGTCTCCATCATCAAGCAAGTTCCTCGCCCATTCCGCACTCGCAGCGAATTCACACCGGACCCGTCCGACGAAATGCGCGGCAGGGTGGAAAAAGTCGTAGCCCGCCGCTCCGGCCGCCTGGTCGGCGTCTATCGCAAAAAAGGCGGCTTCGCCTGGGCCGACTGCGATGACAAGGCCATCGAAGGCCGCATCGACCTCATCGGAGACACCACTGCCATGCCCGGGCAGCTGGTGGTGGTGGATCTCGACAATTGGTTGGATCGCAACGCTACCCCGCGCGGGCGGGTCATCGAGGTGCTTGGCTGGCCGGGCGATCCGGGCGTGGATATGATTTCCGTCATCCACCGCTACGGCCTGCGGACCTCGTTTCCAGACCAAGTACTCGCCGAGGCCCGCGCCGTGCCGGAAGAACCCGAAGCCTCGGAAATCGCCCGCCGCAAAGATTGGCGCGACAAGCTGGTCATCACCATCGACCCCGCGGATGCCAAGGATCATGACGACGCGATCTGGTTGGAAAAAACCTCACGCGGCTGGACCCTTGCCGTCCACATCGCGGATGTCTCCCACTACATCAAGCCCGGCAGCCCGATGGATGTCGAGGCGATCGACCGCGGGAACTCGACCTATCTCGTCGACCGGGTGTTGCCGATGTTGCCCACCGAGCTGAGCAATGGAATCTGCTCGCTCAAGCCGAACGTGGACCGCCTGACCAAGTGCGCGCTGTTGGAGATCTCCTCGGCAGGAGAATTGATCAAAGCGAAATTCATCGACGCGGTGATCCATAGCCGCGCCAAGCTTTCCTACGAGCAAGCGCAGGCCATCCTCGATGGCAAGCCCGCTCCGGATGGCTCCGACCCGCAGCTCGTGGGCCTGGTCAAAGAAGGTTGGAACCTCGCCTCCGCCATGCGCAACAGGCGCTTTGCCCAGGGCGCACTCGACTTGGAAATGCCGGAAATCAAAATCCGCCTCGACGCCCAAGGCCGCGCGGAAGTGGCCGAGCCCGTCATCCACACCGAGAGCCACCAACTCGTGGAAGAATGCATGTTGGCCGCCAACGAGGCCGTCGCCCGCCTGTTAAAGGACCGGATGAAGCCCGCCATCTACCGCATCCACGAAGATCCCGATCCCTCGCGCCTGCTCGACTACACCGAGACCGCCAAGGCGCATGGCTACCGACCCGGCGATCTCACCAACCGCGCACATATCCAGAAACTTCTCGATGAATCCAAAGGCTCGCCCGAAGAGCACGTCATCAAGCTCGGGCTGCTCAAGAGCCTGAAACGCGCCGTCTATTCCGCCGAGCCCGTCGGCCACTACGGCCTGGCAAAAGGCGACTACTGCCACTTCACCAGCCCCATCCGCCGCTACGCGGACCTCATCGTCCACCGCGCCTTGCAGCCCTTGTTGGAAAATCCCCCCAAGCCGCATGACCGCACCCCGTCCCAAGCGGACTTGCGCGAAATCGCCCGTCACATTTCAGACACCGAGCGCACCTCGTCCGATGCGGAGAGCGAGACCAAGCAGATTAAGTTGTTAGAATACCTCGACCGCGTCGCCGGCTCCGACAAGCCGCCGGTGTTTGACGGCCTCATCACCGATGTTAGACCCATGGGCCTGATGGTGGAAATCCCGAATATGGGCGTGCGCGGTGTCGTCAAACGCGAGGATCTCCCCGAAGGCCGCTGGCGCTTCGAAGCGCACCGCATGGCATGGGTGTCCATGGATGGAAAAGTCATCCAACTCGGGATGCGCCTGCCCTTGAGGGTCATCCACATCGACTTCGACAAGCGCTTCGTGGACTTCGCCGTGGCCGGTAAACCGACGAGCGAGGGCACCCACGTCACTGGCAAAAAAACCGCAGTGGCGAAAAAACACGGCAAACCGCACACCAAGCCCGCCGCCAAGGTCGGGCCGCCGCCGACACGCAAGGCGATCGGTAAGGGGACCAAGGAAAAACCCAAGCGCCGGCGCAGGAGATAGTCGATCTAACGTCTAACTCGTTCGGCGGCGCCAGACCGTCACCAGCGAGCTCGTCCACTGGAACTTCCGCGCCGTTTCACGGATCAAAAAGGCCTCATCGGTCTGCCGCACCAGCTCGAAGTCGCCGCTGAGGCAGCTTTTTAACCAATCGAAGGTGCCAGCCTGCGGCCAGTTCTCGGGTGGCGTATAAGCTTCAAGCCAGGTGCATGGTGTCGCCAACACCAACTCGCCGCCACTCTTCACCAAGCCCGGCAGTCTTTCTAACAGGAGTTGGGGGCGGCTCAGGCGGCATAGCAGATTCGCCGCGTGCACGCGGTCGAAGGCACCCAAATCCGCCGGCAGAGCCATCGCGTCTCCTTGTTGAAAGCGGACCCGCTCCGGCACCGCCCCCCGGGGAATCCTTGCCTCAAGCCGGCTCGTGATCCCCGCCTCTTCCAAGCGGGGGTAGTCAAGACAGCGGCCACCCCGCAGCGCCTCCGCCGCTTCGATGAACGCATGGGAAAAATCGATGCCTATCACCTCGTCGCAAGTCCTCGACATTTCAAATGCGGAGCGCCCCACGGCGCAGCCCAAGTCCAAGCCCCGCGCGACGCGATGGGCTGCGAAGTGCGCAGGGGTCCGAACGGCAAAATCCAAAGCATCTACCATCCCGGCAGGCCGGATGGCGGCTGTAGGCAGAATCTCCTCCACGGTCCCGAAATGGAATAAAAGATATTCAGCCAACATTCTGTCTGTTTCATAAATCGCACTCACTGCCCGGCTTTTAACCTCGGTGCCTGCAAATGCAACCGGGGACCGTCAAAATCCACCCCCGGCCTCACTCCCGGCAAATCCCGGGCGGAATTCATGGCCTCTCCCCGAGCAAGGATTCACGCATGAAGCACGCCACTCGCCGCCTCCCCACCACCCGAAAGCGGCGGCGCGCCGGATCACTCGCGAGGCGCGTTCCTCCACCCGCCCTTCGCCGCCTCGGCTGTCAGCACGGTGAATGCTGCCTTGGCCATCGCTCCGGCACCCTCCGTATTCGGATGCACCCGGTCGGGGAGAAGCTCCGGCCGCTCCACCAGCGCGCCGTGCATGTCGATGACTCCCAGGCTCATCGCGGCAGCTAGGGCATTGATGCGTTTGATCTGCTCCCGCACCCCCGCCTCATGGATCCCGAAGTTCCCCGGCTCCGGCACCGGACATGGCCGGCAAATGAAGACCTTCGGTTTGCTTTCCAGCGCTTGGAACGACTTCACCAACTCGCTGTAGTCCGCTACAAACTCCGCTTCATGCTTCCAGTTCTGTGGCTTGGTATCATTCGTCCCAAGCATGATGATCACCACCCGGGGCCTGAACTTGAGCGCGTTCTGATAAGCCTTCTCCCGCCAGTAAGGGAAATCCCCCTTCTTCAAAAGCGTGCGCCCACTGACCCCGAAATTTCCCACCTCCCAGCCAGCACCCAGGAGCCCCTGCAGCTGTGACGGGTAGGATTTTCCATCCTCAGCCCCGGCTCCCTGGGTGATGCTGTCACCCACACAGGCCACGCGGATCACGTCCGGATCTGCTAACAGACTTCCTGCGCTCGTGAAAAATCCCGAAAAAACAACAAACAAACGGCGGATGAGCGTCATTGCAACCATGGCTTGCCCCCAACCTAGCAAGCGCCACGTCCGGCGTAAACGTCCATTTTCCCCACCTGAAGACTGGTGCTGGCCAAAGCCTGCCGGATCTGCCATGCTCACGCCCATGTTCCCGAAAATCCATCTCCTCTGCCTCTTCGGCGGGCTCGCATGTTGCACATCCTTGCTTGCCCAAGAGACACCTCCCCCGAACGAACCCGCTCCGGCGGAAGATGCGAGAACAGGCGACTCTCCCGGGCCCGCACGCTTTTGGCAGGCGGACTTGGCGGGCGGTAGCTTCATGGTCGCACTCGATCGAATCGCCTCCATCAGCAGGCATCAATATGTGTTGGACGGCGCGCTCATCATCGATGAGGTCACCATCGATACCGTAGGTCAGGCCCTCACCCGCTTTTACTTCATCACCCCGATCACGGATGCCGCCGCGGCGACCAGCCTGACCGGCATCGCCAACCGCGGCCGTGAACTGGTGGACAAGGCTGCGCAACGCGCCGGAACCGAGGTCCAGAACATGGTGGTCAAAAAATACCCCGACACCAGCCATGCCAAGTCGATTGAATATCGCGTTCTATCAGAAAGAGACCTCACGGCGCTCTACGCCAGTGTCCGGAATGCTTGGGAATCCGGCCGCGGACGACAGTTTCGGGCAAGATAGCACCCGTGCCCCACGCCCGTCCCGGCCCGCGGCCGAATCGTAAAAATCCCGATCATAGGTCTTGGCGTAGCCGGATCACCCGCTCACTCTGTTCCCGAAGATTACGGATGAGCACAGTTCTGGAGACCATCGATGGCGGCACCCGCTATCTCGAAAAACGCGGCATCGAGGACGCACGCCGCCACATGCAAATGCTGGTCGCCCACCAACTCGGCTGCACCCGCATGGATCTCTACCTCCAGTTCGACCGCCCCATCGACGAGTGCGATCTGGCCCCCCTCCGGGAAACTCTGAAAAAACGCGGCGAAGGCATCCCCATCCAGCACCTGCTCGGCAAGGTCTGGTTCCACAAACACGAATTCAAAACCGACGCCCGCGCGCTCATCCCGCGCCCCGAGACAGAAGAACTCACCGAGTGGATCCTCTCCTGGGACCTCCCTCCGAGCCAGCGCGTGCTTGATATGGGCTGCGGTTCGGGCGTACTCGGCCTCAGCCTCGCCGCCGCCCGCCCCGACTGGGAGCTCACGCTCGCCGACGTCTCGCCGGACGCCCTCGGCCTCGCCCGGGAAAATGCCAGCCTCCTCGAGATCCCAAACGCCGCCTTTTCCCAAAGCGACCTCTTTTCCTCCATCAGCGGCCCCTTCGATGGCATCGCCGCCAATCTCCCCTACGTCCCGGAAACCGAGCGCGCCACCCTCACCCGCGAGGTCATGCACGACCCCGCCCTCGCCCTCTTCAGCGGCACGGACGGACTCGACCTCATCCGCCGCTTCATCCCCGAGGCTTTTCACCACCTCGCTCCCGGCGGCTGGCTCGTCCTCGAAATCGGGCATGATCAAGCTTCCCACGTCGCCGAAATTTTACAAACCTCCTCCTTCACCGCCATCGAGGTCAAATCCGACCTCTCCGGCATCCCTCGTTTCCCCTACGCCCGGCGCCCCTGAAGCCGATCTCAAATCTCAAATCGCAAATCTCAAATTTCAAGATGGACAAACTCGTAGTTCACGGCGGCTCCACCCTGCGTGGCAGCATCAACATCTCCGGCTCCAAAAACGCCTCCCTCCCGATCCTCGCCGCCACCCTGCTCACCGGGGACGACTGCATCATCCGCCGCGTGCCCGATGTCTCGGACACCAACTACATGATCCAGATTCTCAGCGCCCTCGGTGCCGACGTCGAGCGCTCCTCCGGCACCGTCCGGATCTCCTGCGCCGACATCATCGACGAGGCGCCCTATGAGCTCGTCCGCCGGATGCGCGCCTCCATCTGTGTCATGGGCCCGCTCCTCGCGCGCAAAGGCCGCTGCGTGGTCTCTCTCCCCGGCGGCTGCGTCATCGGCGACCGGCCGGTCGATCTCCACCTCCGCGGACTCGAAGCCCTCGGCGCGAAAATCGAGTTCGAGGGCGGCAACATCACCCTCACCGCCAAGGACGGCCTGCGCGGCGCGGAAATCGACCTCCGCGGCACCCACGGCCCCACGGTGCTCGGCACCGACAATGTGATGATGGCCGCCACCCTCGCCCAAGGCACCACCATCATCGAGTCTGCCGCCGCCGAGCCGGAAGTGCTCGACCTCGCGAATTTCCTCAATGCCATGGGCGCGAAAATCACCGGCGCGGGCACCCGCCGCATCGTCATCGAGGGCGTCACGTCGCTTCACGGCGTCGAGCACACCGTGATCCCGGACCGCATCGAGGCGGGCACCTTCATGGCCGCCGCCGCCCTCGCCGGCGAGGGCGTCACCCTCCGCCGCGTCAACCGCGAGCACCTCAAGGCCATCACCGCCGCCATCGAGCAATCCGGCCACCGCGTGGATTTCAATGAAGCGGGCGACGTCTGCACAGTGCATCGCTGCGAGGGCAGCCCCCAAGGCGTGGAAATCACCACCGCCCCCTATCCGGCATACCCCACCGACATGCAGGCGCAAATGACCGCCCTGCTTGTCACCACCCCGGGCATCAGCGTGATCAAGGACACCATTTTCCCTCAACGCTTCATGCACTGCGCCGAGCTCAAGCGCATGGGCGCGGACATCAAGGTGGACAATGGAACCGCCGTCGTCCGCGGCGTCACCCAGCTCTCCGCCGCGCCGGTCATGGCCTCGGACCTCCGCGCTTCCGCCGCTCTCGTGCTCGCCGCCCTCACCGCCAAGGGCTCCACCGAGATCAGCCGCCTCTACCACATCGACCGCGGCTACGAGCACATCGACGAGAAGCTCCTCATGCTCGGTGCCAACGTCGAGCGGGTAAAAGACCGCTGAGGCGAATCGCCTCTTGTCCCCGCAGGTCCACCCCGCCAAGCTCACGCCATGGAAAGTCACGAATGGTTTCAAGATACCGAAGACGGCAAGGTCTTCTACCGCGCCAACTACATGGGCACGCGCTGGACCATCATGACCACCACCCAGAAACGCAACCCAACCTGGACCGACCTCAAGCCACCGTCCGAGGAAATCTGGCGCGAACTCCGCGACGTCGTCTGGAAAAAATACCAACGCAAACGCTGCCCCTGGGAACGCGTCGCCGACCTCGATAAAATGCTCGGCGACGAGCCGCTGCCAAAGCCCGGCTCCTAAGGTAGCGCCTGCTCGACCGCCACCGCCTGCACCCCTAGCAAGTCGCGCAGCCTCGTCCGCAGCGAGCTCTCCACCGTATCCAGCAAGCCGCTTTTTTCCGCCTCCTCGCGCATCTGGTTGCGCAGCTCCCGCAGGATCTGCGCCCGGTCCGCAGGCTGCACCTTGTTGAGCCAGCCGTCATCCTCACTCAGCACGTCGAAGTCGAGCAACTCCACGGAAAGCACCTCCGGCTTGGGGAAATTCGCCACCGGCCTGCCATTTTCCATCCGCAGGGAAACGCCGTCCTTCAAGCGATACCCGCCCTTCACCGTGTAGTGCCCCCGCACGATCAACTTCTTGGTCCCCAGCGGAATGATGCCGGAAAACTCCTCGGATTTCTCGATCGTCCGCGTGGCGCTCATCCGCAGTTCCAGCAGCGATAGCTCGGAAACCTCCGCCTGGGAGACGATCTCCGCCCGCCCCTCGACCACGCGGGTGTCGGTATTCGTGATCGCTCCCAAGACCTGGGCCAAGCCCCGCTCAAAACTGCTCTTGGTCCCCGCTAGCGCCCGCTCGAGCGGGCGCACGACCAGAAAATAGGCAGCGCCGATGATCGCGGTAAGAGTGATCAAGCGCCGCAAGGTTTTCCAAATTTCCGACTGCCGCTCCATGCCCCGCACCCTACACCCATCCCACTCAAGCGTCCATCCCTGAAGCATTCCTCCCGCCGGTCGCTGGGGCCAGCGCTCGCCCGCAGACTCCTTTTTCGCAAATCGATGCCGAAATTCTTGACAGGTCCCGGAAAAGTCGGCTTCTTCTCCGCCCACGCGGAAACGCAAGGCACCCGTAGATCAATTGGATAGATCGTCTGACTACGAATCAGAAGGTTAGGGGTTCGAGTCCCTTCGGGTGTACCACTCTTTAAACCCTGCAACTCAAAAGGTTGCAGGGTTTTTTGTGGCCATTTCTGAGAAGCTCTAGAACCGTCCGAATGCAGGAAAATGCGGGTTTTAACACGATCTATTGCAGGAAGTGTTGCAGGAAAAACCCGGTGGCCGGATTCCATGCTGCGGGTCGGATGCATTCGCCGCATCCAAAATTCCTGCAATAGGCTGTTGCGGGAAAGGTTCCGAGTGAAAATTTTTGCCGACTGACCGCGTCACCACTCAGGGCGCTTCTTTAGCGTCCTGTTCCGCCACCCAGGCCTTCGGCGAAAAGAATCTTGAGGAGTTGGTCTTGGAGGGTAGCTTCGACTTGTCCGTTCATGGTCTTGGTCTATTGGAGTAGTAACCTCAGACTAAAGGCCTTGAACGGACGCTGCAAGCCACCCGGGAGGGCGGTGAATCGCAGGCGAAATCAGCTTCTCGCCTTTACAGAAGAAATTTTGCGCGGTCCTACGTGATTGCGTGATGGCAATTCTACGGTGTTTTGTGGACACTCAACGAGGTT
>CALMKO010000060.1 GCA_937867415.1 uncultured Verrucomicrobiota bacterium
CATCGGTAGGTGAGAGGGTGGGGGAGGCTTTCGGAAATTTCAACTCATTCGCCGACATTCGATCGCCGATGGTACTGAGTGAGGCAAAACGCGGAGCATTTCATCCGCTGGCCTGATAGGCCTCGAAGATGAATCTTTTCTGTTTTGGAGTATAACGGAGGCACCCCCGCTTGTCGGTCTTCATGATGGATTCATTCATCGATGTCATCGATCTGCAAACGATGACATCGATAAAGCCGCCGAAGCAAATGCCTACGCAAGGTGCTTGCGACCCCGCTTACCCCCCAGCCGTGCGTGTTTGACAATACGGAGCGACGATCTTCGGAGAATAATTTTCAGTAATCCAACTCACTAAGATGTTAGATTGCGGGGGCTGACCCCCAAAAGACCCAAAAAACCTCAAATCTGTTTCCATAGAGTCCTTGTGCTCTAAATCATTTCCACCGCCGCTGCACCTGCTCCGCGCAAGTTCATGGCCCCAATCCGCTCGGAAAACCTCATCTGGACGCTCAATACGCGTAGATGAGACCCATGGTGAACACGAAGGCTTGGTCGAAAGAGAGGGATACACCTGACGCGTTCGATTTCAACTCGAACTCATCCATGTATTGGAAGCGCGCGCCGACTTGAATGCCCAAGGATTTATTCAACTGGTAGGTTCCGCTCAGTCCAAGATGAAATCCGGGTAGGATGCTGGTTTCCGAATCGCTGCCCGCACTTTGCTGCGTCCCGAGTCCGGCGATTGTAGTCGATGAGTCGAAATCATACGAGCCCGAGGCGATGGCGGCACTGACGCCTGCCTCAAAGATCAGGTTGAACTTGGGCGTAACGGGAAATTCGAGAAAGCTCCCCAAGTTGAACGTGGTTAGATGGACCTCGAGTTCGCGCGATCCCGTTACGAGTGCCTGACCGCCAAGCACACTGCTGCTGCGTGCGAAAGGGGAATCACTGATCAAGGGACCGGGGCCGCCAAAAGATCCGCTATAAGGGCCAAGCGGTGGAACCGTTCCTCCAAGATCAAAACGGTCGGTCGCCGTCTCAATGCCTGATGAGAGCATGTCGTGGTTTTTCACATCGACCCGTGCATAGTGCAGCCCACCCCGGAATCCCCACGTCGCCTGGCGGTCCTTGAGAGCGGCCAATTTGACAATGCCCATGTCGTAGTAAGCAAAAGCCTCGAAGCCGTTTTCCAAACTTCCGTCCTCCCGGGCGCGTCCATCCGCAAGGCTGTTGGAAAGCGAGAAATCGATAGAACCGTTGCCCGTCGGGTTGTATTGGCTGATGTCGTCATAACCCCAGTTCCATGTCTGGCCGCCGAGATTGCCGGAGGAATCCACATGCACAAACCCGTTGTCATAATCGTAATCGATGCCGCCGCCTGAAGCTTGTAGAGTGAAAGGGTTGTTGAATGTGCCAAGCCCGTTGAAGTTCGTCTTGAGCCCCACCAGCGGGGCGTAGGCCGCCCCGAAACGCCAGCGCGGCGGAGTGGAAGCAATCGAGGCGATGGATGGAGACTTGGCGGAACTTGCAATCGGTTCGCCGGCACAAATCACGCTTGTGACGACGGTCAGCACTGAAAGCGTCAGCAGGGAGATGCGTGCGGTCATGATGGGAAAATGGTTCGGGTCATCGCGGATCGGGCTCAGGGAGCGTCAATTTTGTTCACTCGGTAATAGCGGCTCGGGACAGCCGATGGGGGGGCATGGGTCAAGGGCGGCCCGCTGTCGATCCACTGCATGCGGTTGGTGCCAGCCTGGAGTGGCGCGGGACTGTCCGACCAAGTCACCATGTCGGAGCTGTAGCTCACGCGATACCAATGGCCCGCAATGGATGGGAACTCCAACAGGATGGTTCGGTCTGGGCGCGTGACGATACGTGGTTGGATGCCGCCGCTGTTGCTGTGCGGCACTTGCGAAGCTGCCAGGGTTTTCACACTGAGCACCGGACTGAATGGAGAGGGAAAAGTCCGTGTACTGGTGTAGAAGGCCAGTTTCATCGACACCACACCATCGGTGATCACTGGATGAGGATAATCCACATAAATCTCATTTGATCCCGCGGGGCTGGTGGCATTGTAAAGACGCAAGCTCGGGTAGGCTGCTAGATATGCACTGAAGTTTACATTCAGGCGGAAGCCGTTGATGGGGAGTGGCGTGGTGTTGGTCACGTTGACAGTGAGCTCGAAGAGGCCGTTCTGGCGGTTGAGCGTCCCGTTTGTGCCGATTTGCAGCGGGGTGGGTTCCGCAGTGCCGACCGAAACCGTGAACGTATCGGATATCGTTCCACCCAGACCATCATTCGCCGCTATGGTGATGTTGGTAACTCCGGTAGCCAATGCCTTGAGTGCCACATCAGTTCCGATGATCGTGCCGGATGCCTTGGAACTGTCGCTGTTGGCCAGAACTGAAAAACCGAGGGCGTCGCTATCGATATCAGTAAATCTGGTAAGCAGCGGAACTGATAGATTGCTTCCGATCTCGAAGGTCTGGTCCATCAGCCCCGGCGCGACTACGGTCGGAGCGTCGTTGATCGAATTGACCAAGATGGTGCTCGATTCCAAGGTGCCGCGCAGTCCGGAATCAGCGGCGTCAAAGGCGGCTTGTGCGGAGAAGCCGAAGCTGGCGGTATTCACGTTGTTCAAATTGGCGGCCGGGAGGAATTTCAATCCGGCCGCACCCTGAACCTTGGTGATGAATTCACCCACTGCGATGGAGGTGATCCCGTCACTTTGATAGAGCGTGCCATTCAGGATGGCGGTGATTTTGTAATGCGTGGTCAATCCGCCATCGCCAGGGTTCGCGCTGATGACGAGACCTGCGGAGGATGTTTCATCCTCATCGGTCGTTGCGGCGGTGATGGTCGGCTCAAAGTTAAAGGCCTCCCAAGACCCGATGTCCACCGTGGTGCCGATGACGCGCGCGAAACCTCGGCCACGCTGGTCGAAGGGAATCGGCTCTGTGGTATCTTTATCAGCATCAAGGTCGATGAGATCGATCGGGACGCTGGTATCATCGCCGGCATTGATCGCGGGGCTTCGATCAACCAGCGCATGGGTGAGGGTGGGGCCACCATGGTCGGCGAGTGGAGCGAGAAGCTGGGGCAGCGTCGTGCGGGTGGTGGAAAAGGTCTTGTCGGTCGATTTGATGCCGGCGGCTCCCCTGGAATCACCGATGAAGTTGGCGCCATTGCTGAAAATCAGGTTGCTGGGATTGTAGGTCTCAATGTCAGGACTGATCCGCGCGGTATTGCCGGCCACGATGGAATTGGCGAGAGTCAGCTTGCTGCCGCCGAAGGCAGTTGCGATGCCGCCACCTTGCCCGGTGCCGCTGTTTCCGGTGATCGTTGAGTGGATGACTGTGAGAGCACCGCTATTTAGAATCCCAGCACCCGAGCTGCCCGATGTGTTTCCAGATACCGTGGAATTGACGAGTAACCCTGTCGAGCCACCCACGAGGGAAATACCAGCGCCACCGTTTTTCGAAGAGTTTCCTGAAATCGTCGAGTTGAATACGGATAGTGTCCGGCCCCCGAGATTGTAGATCCCGCCACCCACTCCACCGCTTGATTGGTTTCCGGAAATGGACGAGTTGGTCACCACGAGCGTGCCGTTGTTCAGGATGCCACCGAAGAAGGTGTCCGTATTTCCTGCAATTGTGCAATGGTCGATCCGCAGGTTCCCGAGATTGACAATTCCGCCGCCTCCACCCGAGAAGGTCAGCCCGCTGAGAGTCACGTCAGCTCCACGGAACACAAAAGCCAGTTCAAAGCTCGCTGCGGTAGGCCGACGACGGATGATGAGCTTGCCAGCGCCTGGACCTGCGACGGTTGTCTGGGAATCGAGAGATGGTAGCCTGCTTCCAAGTTCGATGATATCTGGCTCGTTGGCATCGTTGAAAACACCGCCCTCAAACTTGATCGTTGCCGCATCTCCGAGGTTGTTTGAATTCGTGATTGCTTCGCGGAGAGAACCTTCGCCCGCGTCGTTGGTATTGATGACAACAAAATCATTCTGCCCAATGGTGATGGTCGCATTCGCAGGGGAGCCGATGGTGTAAACGGGATCAGGCACGAGATTGAGGCGCACGATCTCGGAGGCCTCGGCATGGATGTCGGTGTTTGGGGTGAGGGTTATATCCACAAAAGCAGCGCCTTGCGGGATGGTGATGGTCCCGGAGCTGCCGGGTGTTAGCAAGTCAAACGTGGCTCCGACCTCAGTCCAATCGGCAGCCAGGGCAGTGCTGGAAGCGTCGATTTGGAGTACAACGACCATTGCATTCTCGAGGGAACCGGTGCGAGTGACACGCCATGTGCCCTGTTCCAAACGATTTTCATCCGCGGTTGAATGGATCGCCGTGATGGATACCAACGAGGGATTTTCATCCTTGATGATGCGGGTCGTAATTTGACCGCCGTTTGCATGTTCGTTTTGCGAACCGATGTCGCTGTCCACAGTGGTGGGGACTGGTAAGGTCGCTGCCGTGCAAGTGGCGTGAAAGAACATCACAATCGCAAGCTGAATCAACGCGCGGCCCGGCAGCATCGAAGGGGAAGGGTAAAGGTGCATGGGCGGCTACTGCTGGAAATGATATTCGCGCTTTAAATCCTTCAAGAGTTCTACCCGTTGAGGGAAAAGCGGTCAATGCACAATCCGTCAGAAGCATCCACCGCTTAGGCGGACAAACACCCGACTAACTTGGCAGGGAACTGGCCCGTTCCTGCCCCAAGTGATTGGCTATTCGGAGGGATTCGTGGCAGGATCGGCGGGCGGAAGGAGTGTGGCCCGGCACAACAGTGGTGAGGAGCCGTTTTCATTACTTAGGGATGGGCCAGCTATTATTGTTTTTCCTTGATTGAAAGTTCGCATAATCTAACGAAAAATCTAAATTCATTGCCTTTCCATTCCCTTATTGCGCCCCTCATCGCAGCGAGCGCGGGCGGATGAGTGTTTTGGAGTGGTCGTGCAGCGGCAGGGCGTAAAGGCGGGGGAGAGTTTCGGAAAATTCAACTCATTCGCCGATGACGCTCACCGCGACCTCGCGGCTGTGTGGGTCGCGGCGGTGTTCGAAAAGAAAGATTCCCTGCCAGGTGCCGAGTGTCATCCGGTGATCCATGATTGGAATCACCTCGCTGGTCCGGGTGAGCGCCATCCGGATGTGGCTGGGCATGTCGTCAGGACCTTCCTGCGTGTGGATGAACCACGGCGTGTTTTCCGGGACCAGTTTGTCAAAAAACAGCTCCAAATCCCGCCGCGCACTCGGGTCCGCATTTTCCATGATCACCAAGCTCGCGCTGGTGTGCCTGACAAATACGGTTACGGTCCCGCTCCGCACACCCGACCGGGCGACGATGCCAGCCACTTCGCGGGTGATTTCCGTGGTGCCTTTGCCGTGGGTGCGGAGGGTGAATCTTTCTGTGTGAGCGGTCATGGAATGGAGATCTGGTTCAGGGCAAGCTCGGCTTTAGCCCGATCCATGCGCAGCCCCAGGTGATGATCCAGGGCAGCGACAGAAGGCTGAGAATGGTGGTGGAAATGATGATTTGCACCGCCACCGCAGGACGCCCGCCGTAGAGCCGCGCCAGCATCAGCGCGGTCATCCCCGCTGGCATCGCGGCCTGCACGATCAAGACCTGCCGGAGTTCTGTCGTCAGCGGGAGATATTTGGCGGCGCTGAGGATCACCAAAGGACCGATGATCAACCTGACGACAGCCCCGCCGACGATCCACTTCCAGCTCGGCTTCTCGGCTCCGATCAGATCGATCATCGAGCAGCCGGTGATCAAAATCGCGATCGGAAACGCCCCGACGCCCGCCATTGATATCGCCTGCCGCAGGGCCCCGGTCACGTGTCCGTCGAGGCGCAGTGAGACAAGGGTGAGGCCGATGGCCACGGCGATGATCGGCCCGTTGAGCAGCGGTCGCCACTGGATTCCCCGCTTGCCGCTCATCATCATGACGCCCACCGACCAAAGCGCGGTTTCCACGCCGATGTTGTGAACAAACAGCATCGCCAGGGTCCCTGTGCCCCAGAGGATTTCCACGACGGGAGCTGCGGTGAAGCCGAAGTTCTGGCACCCCGCGCTTAGGGCGAAGGTTCTCATGCCGGTTCCTTTTTCCAAGCCGATCAGTTTGCCGACGAGCACTCCGAACAGGATACCGATCATGATCAGTCCGAAGCCGAGTAAAACCGCCCAGCCTACCGCCGCGCCGCTGTGGAGGATTTTGCTGCCGAGGACTTTATCGAGAATGAAGCACGGCAGCATTACCGAGTAAACCACCCGCATGATTCCGGCGTCGTGCTCCTTTTGGATGACCCCCGCGCGCCGCAGAATGGCCCCGGCGATCAACAGCAGATACACCGGCCAGACGGAAGTGATGACGGTACTGGGTGAGATCACCCCCCCACCGTCTTGTGATGGATGAGGAGCGGCAAGCGCATAATGGTGCGGAAAGGATCAATTTATGGTGATTTCTGCTAGAAATGGTTCCCGCGGATCCATGAAGGTGTAGGAGGCCCGCCACGCAGGATTCCGCCTGCCCACCGCAATAGGATTGCAAGATGCGGTAAAACCTGTGTTGGTGCCCGTGCCACGACCAGAGATTCTGATGTGGCAAGAACGAGTGCCATGAGTGAACCCGAGCGACCTGAAGAAACGCCTGCCCCAGTCGATCATTCTCGCCTGTTGCGTTGGTATGATTCCGAGGATTGGCTGGCGGTGGTGGTCGGAGTGATTTTGTTGGTGGCAGTGTGCTGTGGTTGGAAGGTTTCCTTGCCGGTGTTCCAGTGGAGGTCGGTGGCGGATGTGGGCGCGTTGTTTGCGCAGGGGAATCTGGCGGCCATGGCTTTGACCTCCGGGTTGCTGGTTTTGACCGGAGCGCTCGTGTTGCTGCCAAGCCTCGGGCGGAAATGCCTGTCGTTCTCGTGTGGCGCTTGCGTGGTTTTTCTGTTAGCGTGGGCATCGCAAATCCTGGCCGCACATGCAGGCGTGAAGGAACTGGGCTTGGAGTATGTGTTGTTTGCCTTGGGCTTGGGCTTGCTGTGGAGTCACTTGCTCCCTACGCCGGAGTGGTTGATGGTGGCGGTGCGCACGGAGTTCTTCATCAAGATCGGCATCGTGCTTTTGGGGGCGGGGATGCTTTTCGGTGATCTGATCAAAGCGGGGGCGCCAGGGATGATCCAGGCGTTATGGGTGATTCCTGTGGTTTGGTATTTCACGTTCTGGCTGTCGCGTTTTCTCAAGGTGGATGATGAGTTCGGCGTGATGTTGTCCACGGCGGTCTCGATTTGTGGGGTGTCCGCAGCCATCGCCGCTTGTGGTGCGATTCAGGGCGACAAAAAGAAGCTCTCGTATGTGACGTCGGTGGTGTTGCTCTGTGCGGTGCCCATGATGATTTTGATGCCGTGGATGGTGAGATGGCTGGGACTGGGCGAAGAGGTGGGCGGTGCCTGGCTGGGTGGGACGCTGGATACCAGCGGCACCGTGCTTGCCGCCACCGAGATGCTGGGTGAGACGGCCTCACGCACGGGAACCGTGGTGAAGCTTTCGCAGAACGTATTGATCGGTCTCGCGGCCTTTGTGATTTCCGTCTGGTGGGCGCTGCGTGATCGCAAGCGCGGAGGAGCGGAGGTCAAGGTGGGCGTGGGTGTCATTTGGGAACGCTTTCCAAAATTCGTAATCGGTTTTGTGGCGGCATCGCTGGTGTTCTCATTCGTGCTGGAGGCAGCGGTCGTGGCTCAAACGAAATCCGCGCTCAGGGGATTACGTGAGATCTGGTTTGCCGCGGCTTTTGTTTCCATCGGACTGGAGACCCGGCTCGGTGATTTCGGGAAACTGGGCGGCGGGAAACCTGCCCTGGCATTCATTGGGGGGCAGTTTGTGAACGTGCTGTGGACCTTGTTTCTCGCGTGGCTGTTGTTTGGCATTTGGAAATGATTCCCGCGGGCAGTCCGGGAGCAAGGGCATGCACTTGCGGCCAAGCGTGAGTTCAGAGCCGTCCTCCGACTCTGCCGCTTTCTCACGATGATGTGCGGCGTCTAGGCGGCTGCGGCCCGGCGGTTTACTGGGCGCAGGTTTTCTGACCGAGTTGTTCGGCAATCTCTTCGATCATGGGCACACCTGTGAATCCAGCGCTCAGTTTTTCCGCTGCTTTTTCGATGTCAGGTGTGCTGTGGGCAAACCGGGAGCCTTTTGCGACTTCCGAATAGTATCGCTTGCTAAAGTCGGAAACCGCTTCAATACCCTCGGCGTAGCCCACGCATTCCGGCTTGCTTCTCAAGGGGGCTGCCAAGGTTTCGATGGCTGCGGCATTCGACCCACTTACACCGTAATCCTCCTTCAGGAACACACACCAATAATAGGCACGGTGTGAGGCGGAGGTGGAAAGCTTTCTGAGCCAGTCGATCATCGCCGCCTCATAATCGAGCGCCTCCTCGACATAGGCGCTTGAGCGTTTGTTCTTGGCGAGGAATTTACCGTTCAGCCAAATCATTCCTTCCACACAAAGCCATTCCGGCCCCTCCTCGTGTGCCCCGGGGAAGAAGCGGTGGATGGCATCCTTTCCCAGGATTCTAACAGCGTTGGCCGAGGTGTATCGGTTGTAATCCCTCGTGCCGCTGATGACGAAAAAATTCCCGCTCGTCACGTTGGCCTCACTGGGGATGTAGCCGATGTGCGGCATGCCTCCGGCTCCCTTCATGTGGGCGGAATTGTAAAAAGTCATCGCTCCGCCTCCGGAGCCACCTGTGAAATACACGCGCTTGGGGTCGACTGGCAGGGTCCCGACCAGATGGTTGACGCAGCGCTTCGCGTGGGCATGATTCCCGATGGGGTGGAGGGGTCCGTTTTTTGATTCCACGCTTGCCGCGACGATCCATCCGTTCAGCTCGGCGCCTTCGATGTGTTTTTTCACCGAGTTCGCGCTGCCGCCCCCGGATCCATTGAAATGGAGCAAGGGCGCGAGGCGGCCTTTGCGCAGGGATTTGGGAATATAGAGAAAATACGTGGAGCCCTCGCCTGCCTTGATCGGGCCTAACACCTCGCCGGCTTTCTGTCCGAGTCCGGCGGCGATCAACTCGCCGCTTCCACCCGAAATCGCCGGTTTTGTTCCATTGCTGGATTCTCCAAAATGATCCGTGAGGAATTTGCGGTCCGCCTGGCTCAGCTTGTCCAGCGGCACCGCGATCGTGCGATCAGTTAGCTTGATCTGGACTGTGCCTCGATCGAGCGCGACTGCCGAGCCGGTGACCTTGGAGCCGGTGGTGGAGACCCATTCACGCGATTCAGTGGGGGTGCCAAGCAGGGCCTGGGTGAGAAACGCGAGGCATGACAAGAGGTTTTTCATGGTTTTCGAGTGAATCCGCCGTGGTGGACTCAGCGTCCGGCCTTTTTTGCCCAGGAATCGCGGAGGGCGACGGTGCGGTTAAAGACGGGCTGGGTGCCGGGGTGGTGGTCGGCGGCGTCTGCGACGAAGTAGCCGATCCGGTCGAACTGGCATGAAAACCCGGCAGCTGCCGTGGCAAGCGCGGGCTCGATCTTGGCGGTGACGGTTTGAAGCGAGTCCGGGTTGATGACGCTGAGAAATCCGCCGGGTGCCTCCTCGGGGTTTTCGATCGTGAAGAGTCGGTCGTAGAGGCGGACTTGGGCATCCTGACCGGTGGCGACATCGACCCAATGGATGGCGGCCTTGCACTCGATGCCGGCGGGTGAGTCCGCGCCGACCGTGCCGGGAAGAATCACCGCGCGGATGAGGGTGATGGTTCCAGTGGCGTCTTTTTCAAATCCCGTGCAGCGGATGATGTGGCCACCCTTGAGCCGGACGTGGCGGTCGGGTCCGAGACGGAAGAATTTTTTCTCAGGCACTTCCATGAAGTCCTCGCGTTCGATCCATATTTCAGCGGAAATCGGAATGCGGCGTTCTCCCATGTCCGGATTCTGCGGGTGGTTGGGCACCTCGACGTGCGTGAGCGGTTCGGTGGCCCAGTTTTCGAGCACCACCTTGACCGGGTCTAACACCCCCATGCGGCGGGGCGCGGAGTGGTTGAGGAAGTCCCGCACGTCGAACTCAAGCAAGGCGACGTCCGTGGTGCCGCTGAACTTGGTGATGCCCACGCGTTTGCAAAAATGGACGACGGCTTCCGGCGGATATCCCCGGCGGCGGAGGCCGGAAATGGTCGGGAGGCGCGGGTCGTTCCAGCCGCTGACGTGGCCGCCCTGCACGAGCTCTAACAGCTTTCGCTTGCTCATGATGGTGTAGGTGAGATTCAGGCGGGCGAACTCGATCTGGCGTGGCTTGGACGGCACCGGGCAGTGCTCGATGAACCAGTCATACAAGGGGCGATGGTTTTCGAATTCAAGCGTGCAGAGCGAGTGGGTGATGTGTTCGAGCGCGTCTTCCAGTGGGTGGGCGAAGTCGTAGAGCGGGTAGATGCACCATTGGTTGCCGGTGTTGTGGTGGTGGGCGTGCATGATCCGGTAGAGGACGGGGTCCCGGAGGTTCATGTTGGATGAGGCGAGGTCGATCTTGGCGCGGAGCACGCACTCGCCCTCCTTGAACTCACCCGCCTTCATCCGGGCGAAGAGGTCGAGGTTTTCCTCCAGCGGCCGGTCGCGGAATGGGGAAGGGGTTCCCGGAGTGGTGAGATTTCCCCGGTTCGCGCGCATTTCTTCGGCGCTTTGTTGTTCAACGTAGGCCTTGCCCTCCTTGATGAGGTGGACGGCGCAGTCATGGAAGAAGTCGAAGTAATCGCTGGCGAAATAAAGGTCATCCCCCCAGTCGAAGCCGAGCCATTTCACGTCCTCCTTGATGCTCTCGACATATTCGGTTTCTTCCTTCTCGGGGTTGGTGTCATCGAAGCGGAGGTGGCATTTTCCGTGGGTGGCCTGGTTTTCCAGAGCGATGCCGAAGTTCAGGCAGATCGACTTGGCGTGGCCGATGTGGAGGTAACCGTTGGGTTCCGGCGGGAAGCGGGTGATGGTGGTGGCGTGTTTGCCGGTGGCGAGGTCTGCGGCGATGATCTCGCGGATGAAGTCGAGTTTGGGAGTGGTGGAGTCGGACATTTGGAGATGAAATGAGGTCTGATAGGTCCTGTGCGACCCATGGGGGATTTTAGAGAGAGAGCTCTTTGAGCAGCGCCTGGTTCAGGCGGATTCCCGACTCGAAGTTTTCAACCGGGAAATTCTCGTTAGGCGCGTGGATTTGTGCGTCGGGCAGCGCAAGGCCTAACAGCAAGGTGTCCGAGCCGAGGATGTCCCGGAAAGTCTGGACGATGGGTATGCTGCCGCCCTCACGGATGAGCACGGGTTCCGCATCGAAGGCGGCCCGCAGGGCATTCTGGGCGGCAAGGCCGAACTTGGAGTTCGGATCGGTGGCGTAGGGCTTGCCATCGTGACCGACGTGGACCTCGATGTCCACGCCCGGTGGGCAATGCCATTCGAGGTGGTTTTTGACTTTTTCCATGATGTCCTTGGGAGTTTGGTCGGGGACAAGGCGGAACGAGAGTTTGGCAAAGGCCTCGGCGGGCAGCACGGTCTTGGAGCCCTCGCCCTGGTAGCCGCTGCCGATGCCGTTCACTTCCGCGGTGGGTCGAGCCCAGGTGCGTTCGGCCGAGGTGTAGCCCGGTTCTCCGAAAAGGCCGGGGGATCCCGTGACCTTGAGGAAATCCGAATCCGCGACACCCGGGACGTGGGCCCACATTTCGCGTTCCCATGGTTCCAACGGCCGGACTTGGTCATAGAATCCCTCGATGGCGACCTTGCCATTGATCGAGTGGAGACTGGAAATGAGGCGTGCCATGGCAGCGCCGGGATTGGCCACGGCCCCGCCGAAGAGGCCGGAGTGGAGATCTCCCTTCGGGCCGCGGAGGATGACTTCGCAGCAGGCGATGCCGCGCAGGCCGTAGCCGAGGGTGGGCACGCCGGGAGCGACCATACCCGTGTCCGAGATGGCGATGACGTCGCATTTCAGGGCGTCGCAGTGATGGAGGAGGAAGGACGCGAGATTCGGGCTGCCGATTTCTTCCTCGCCTTCAAACAAAAAGATCAAATTGACGGGCAGGCCTTGGGATTCCCGGAGCGTTTTTTCCACACCGAGCACGTGGGCGAGCATTTGCCCCTTGTTGTCCGTGGCACCACGCGCCCAGATTTTTCCGTCGCGAATGACGGGTTGGAATGGATCGCTGGTCCATAATTCGAGCGGGTCAACCGGCTGGACATCATAGTGCCCGTAGATCAGCACGGTGCGGCGTCCTGCGACATGGTCATTTTTTGCAACGACGACCGGGTGCTTGGGCGTCTCGTGCAGCTGGGTGTGCAAACCCATTCCGCTGAGTTTGTCGACCAACCAATTGGCGCAGGCACGCACGTCGCCAGCGTGGCTCGTGTCGGTGGAGATACTTGGGAAGCGGAGAAATGAAAACAGGTCCTCGAGTTCGGGTGTCACGGCATGGATGCTTGCCGCCGGAGGGGCGCTCCGGCAAGCGGAATTCGCAGGTGCCCGGGCGGAAACGTCCGGGGGCACCGACCGGTCCATGGCCCAAGTCGCCATGATGGGAGGGAAAGTGAGTGTCGTATAAAACTCAAATTGGCGGGTAAGGAGGCGCCACAATTCCGTGGTGCTGGTGAATGTGTGGCCTTCGAAATTCACGAAGCTCTCCGCTAAGGCCACCCATTCGCTCCAACGACAAGAGTGCTGTTCCTCCCGATCCTCTCCGCCAGTTTGAGTTTTACACGGAACTAGCGCCAAAGCTCGCAGGCATGGGCGGCGAAACCCGC
>CALMKO010000061.1 GCA_937867415.1 uncultured Verrucomicrobiota bacterium
CTCGTGGGCTCGGAGATGTGTATAAGAGACAGGGGTGGGCTTGGTTCCAGGAGGGGCGATGTTTTTGCGGTTTTCCTCGATGTATTTGGTATCCTCGGGGGAAAGCTTGGCGATCGGGAATGGGATTTCCCGCCCGTCAGCCAGCTTCAATACGACGGACTGGGTGTCGGCGTTGAGGAGGGTGGCCACGATTTTCCGGCCCTGTTTGTCGGTCCACGAGCGCGACTCAAGGGCGAAGGTCAGGCTGCCGAGGCAGAGGATGATCAAGAGGGTGCGCATGGTGGGACGGACTTTGGGAGCGGGTGAGGAATGGCGATCATTTGACCAATCTGCGAGTAAAAAGTGAGTTTGTCAGGGTGTTTTGCCAAGCGTTTTGTGGCATGTTCTGGGGGAGAAGAGGGGGGCAGCTGGGAGAGATCCGGTGAATTCCTGCTTTTCCGCTTTCCAGAAATTCTTGGTTCGCGTCATGATCCGGCCATGCTCAAGACCGCCACCGACCTCAAAAAACTGTTGCTTCAGAAATCCGTCCGCACGGGCAGCTTCACGCTGGCTTCGGGAAAACAAAGCGATCTCTACATTGACTGCCGGGTGACGGCCTTGGATCCTTTCGGCGCGCTTCTGATTGGCGATCTTGGTTGGCATGCGGTGAGGTCAAAAATTCATTCCGAATCATTAAAAATCGATGCGATTGGTGGGATGACCTTGGGGGCGGACCCCATTTCCTTGGCGGTGGGGATGGCATCTGCGGGAACGCATCCTGAGGAGGCGTTGCAGGTGTTCACCGTGCGCAAGGAGCCCAAAGGGCATGGTGCGGGCAAGCAGATCGAGGGGAATTTCAAATCCGGAGATACGGTGGTGGTGGTGGATGATGTGATCACGACGGGTGGGTCCACGCTGAAGGCGATCGATGCCATTGAGCGCGAGGGTGGGAAGGTCGCGTTTGCGTTGGTGTTGGTGGATCGTGAAGAGGGTGGGCGCCAGGCGATCGAGGCGCGGGGGATTCATGTCATTTCATTGTTCACCCGGACGACGTTGCTTGAGGGTTGATTCCACCTTTGATGACTTGCATCCCGTGCATGGGTCCACTTATCTTGTGCTTGTCCTGCCGTGCTTTACCACTCCACCACCACTCCATCCCACCGCGTTGATCTCAAGGAAGCGATCCTGCGGTCCCTGCCTCCTGACAACGGGCTCTACATGCCCGATGTGTTGCCGACCTTGAGCGGCCCTTTTTGGGAGATTTGGCGCGAGCTGACCTTCCCTGAGATTGGCATCGCGGTGGCGGATGCGTTTTTTGGTGAAGATGTGCCGCCTCAGGCGTTGGTTGACATTGTGGAGGGGACGGTTTCATTCGATGCGCCGTTGGTCACCTTGGCGCCAGGGGATCATATTCTTGAGCTTTTTCACGGACCTACGCTTGCTTTCAAGGACTTCGGTGCGCGTTTCATGGCTCGCTTGATGGCGTGGCTGACTCGTGCGGATGATCGTGAATTGACGGTGTTGGTGGCGACTTCCGGCGATACGGGAGGTGCCGTGGCCTCCGCCTTTCACAACCTGCCGGGGACGCGGGTGGTGATTCTCTATCCGCAGGGGAAGGTTTCCGCGCTTCAGGAAAAGCAGCTTACGGCACTGGGCGGGAACATCACGGCCTTGGAGATCCAGGGTTCGTTCGATGATTGCCAGGCGTTGGTGAAATCGGCTTTTCTGGATCGGGATCTATCAGAACGGCTGAATCTGACATCGGCGAACTCGATCAATCTGGCGCGGTTGGTGCCGCAGAGTTTTTATTACATTCATGCGGCGCGGCAGTTGCCGGAAGGCGTGAAGCCGACGTTTGTGATTCCATCGGGTAACTTCGGAAACCTCACAGCGGGTTTGTTAGCGATGCAGCTTGGGCTGCCTGTGGATCAGTTTGTGGCGGCGACGAACATGAACGATGTGGTTCCTGAGTATCTGCGAGTCGGGCAATACACGACCCGGCCGAGTGTTCCAACGATTTCCAATGCGATGGACGTAGGGGCCCCCTCGAATTTCGTGCGGATGCAGGCGCTGTTTGGCGGTTCCTGGGAAGCGATGAAGGAGCGGGTGTCGGGCATGGCCTTCAGCGATGATCAGACGCGGGCGGCGATCCGCACGGTGAAGTCGCTTTATGATTATGAAATTGATCCGCATGGGGCGGTCGGTTGGTTGGCCGCGCAGAAGTGGCGGACGGCGCATCCGGGCTCTGCCACGGTGACGCTAGAGACGGCACATCCGGCGAAGTTTTTGGACGTGATGGAAGCGGAACTCGGCGCGCATTGTGTGGAGATTCCCGAGCGCTTGGCGGTCCTGGCGCGTCAGGAAAAAGTCGCCACGCTACTGCCCGCGGATAAGGCCGTGTTCCGGGATTGGCTCAACTCGATGTGATCCGGGGAAGCATGGGGAGGGTTTCAATCCTCCGCTCCATGACTTGCCCGGTGCAGGTAGTCGCACAGGATGGACACTCTGCTGCCGACGGAGGCGGTTTCCAGCAGTCTTTGGCGGAGATCTGGCTCGTGGATGAACTGCTGTGAAATGATGTCTGTCATGAGCGCGGGTTCGTCGGCGCGGTCCAGCAGGGCCAACACTCCTTCCTGGACTTCGGCGGGGAGGTTGCGAATGGCGTCTTCCACCGCGCCACGCAGGGTTTTCATCGCACCAGCGGCTTGATTTTCCGGTTCAAACACCGAGATCAAGGGCTCGATGCTCGCATACGGGTAATCCCGGTCGTCATGCCAATCGGTGAAGCGCACGCGCATCACTCCATGAACGAGGAGCTGGGAGGTGCCGTCCTTTTGTTCTCGGGATGCCCTGACCAGTCCGATGGTGCCCACGGGCGAAACGAAGGTTGCCGGGTCTCCTTGTTCATCCCCTAACAGTCTTCCAACCGCGAAAAAACAATCCCCTTCGATGGCGTCTTCAAGCATCTTGCGGTAGCGGGGTTCGAAGATGAACAGGGGCAGGCCTCCGTGAGGAAAGAGAGTGCAGTCAGGCAGCAGCATGACACCGCAACGGTCGGGAAGATGAATGCTCGCCATATTTCACCAATAAATACACGAGCATACTGCCGATGCAAGTCAGATAGATGGGATCGCTGCCTCTGGGATGACGCCTGGAAACCGGGTCTCAGACGAGTTGGGTTTCGACGAGCAGTTTGTACGTTCCGTCTTTGGTGAGGAGTTCCTCGTGAGTGCCGCTTTCCACGATTCTTCCGTGATTGAAGACGAGGATCTTGTCGGCATATCTGACGGTTGACAGGCGGTGGGCGATGACGAGGCTGGTGCGCCCGTGCATGAGACGTTCCAGAGCTTCGTTCACCTGGCGCTCGCTTTCGGAATCAAGAGCGGAGGTGGCTTCGTCCAGTAGAAGGATCCGCGGGTTGGCGAGAATCGCGCGGGCGATCGCGATGCGTTGCCTCTGGCCACCGGACAGCTTGGTACCGCGCGGGCCGACGATGGTGTCGTAGCCTTCGGGCAGGGCGCTGATGAACTCGTGGGCGTTTGCCATTTCGGCGATGCGGGCGATGTCTTCGCGGCTTGCCCCGGGATTTCCGTATTCGATGTTTTCCAGGATGGTCCCGCCGAAAAGAAGGACCTCCTGTGGGACGATCGCCATTTGCGCACGCATGCAGGCAAGACCGATGCCTGCCGCGTCCACATCATCAAAAAGAATCCGCCCGGACTCGGGGTGGTGGAAACCGAGGACCAGCGAGAAGATCGTGGATTTGCCGGCACCGGATGGCCCAACCAATGCAATGCGCTGCCCGGGGCTGACTTGGAAATCGATGTCATGGAGGACCTGCACGTCCGGCCGGGATGGGTAGTGGAAGTTCACCCGCTTGAATGCGAGCGAGCCCTGGAGAAGAACATCCATCGCGCCGCTGGTCCGCTCCGTCGGGGTGTCGAGGATTTCGCGCAGTCGATCCGTGGCCCCGGCCGTTTGTTGGAATTGGGAAATGATTTCCGGAAATGAGCCCAAGGAGGCACCGACGAAGATGGAAAACAGGATGAAGGCAGCGAAGTTGGTCCAGCCGATTTCCCCATTGGCATACATCCGTGAGCCATACCAGGTGACAAAGGCAATGGTGCCGAACAGCGCGAAGATGATGAATGAAAGGAAGGCCGCCCGATGACGAGCACCGCGCAGCGTGACCTTGAAAAACGAATCGAGCGCACGGTCATAGCGACCTGCCTCGAAGGCTTCATTCCCGAAGGCCTTGACGTCCGCAATCGCCTGCGTGGTCTCCTCGATCACCGTGCCTGCCTCGGCAAGCGAATCCTGCGCATCGCGCGAGAATCCCCGGACTTTACGCCCGAAAAACGCGATCGCCAGCACCACGACCGGCACGCTGCCCAGCATGATGAGTGAGAGTTTCCACGAGGAGATGAATATGAAAATCAGGCCGCCGATGAGGATCACCGTATGACGCACCGCTTGGGGCACGGCGTTGAGGAGGGTGTCTCTGACGATGCCGAGATCCGCAGAGACGCGATTGCTGAGGGCTCCGGACCGTTGCTCTTGGTAGAAACGGATGGGAAGCTTCACCAAGTGGGCGAAGATGTCGCGCCGGAGGTGGTTCAAGGCAGCCTCGCCGGAGCGGATGAATCCCTGCACCCGGAAAAACGCGATCACCGATTGCACTGCCAGCACGCTGATGAGCATGAGCACGACGTGATTGGATTTTTCCAAGACCTGCGCGGGATCCACCCCGCTCATCAGGGCATCCGCAGGGTTTCCGATGAGCTCTTTCAGGTAATAAGGGAAGGCCAGCGACAGGATGGCGGTGAAAAAAAGAGCGGCAAGAGAGGGGAGGAAAACCGCCTTTTCTTGCATCAGGTAGCTGAGCACCCAGCGGTGGGAGGAAAGGGATTTCTTCGGTTTCGGCTCGGCCATGGCGGATGGGAGCCCATCATGAATGAACCGTCAACCGTTGGAATGAACTTGCGGCATCTTAATTCTTCCCCTAGGAACCTGATTACCCGCACCTGTGTATGAAAAAATCCATCTTCGTTACGCTTGTTTTCATGGTTCTAGGCCCATTCCCCGCACGCGGAGTGATCGTCGCCGGGGCGAATGGTGGCGGAAACACCGTGAACAATACCACCCAGGCCCAGCTTGAAGCGGCGGCAGGCGTGCCATTCCCGATGTATGACAACGTCATCGAGTATGCAGGCTCCACCGGGCTCTACATCGGCTACAATCCCGCAACGCGGGATGTCTGGGTTTTGACGGCCCGTCACATCGCCAGCGATGCCATCCAGGGCAGCAGCGTGATCATCCAAGGACAGACCTATCTTCGCCAGCCTGAGGGCCCCGGCGGCTTCGGGCTGCTCCCGGGCGGAGATCTCCGCCTCGTCCGCTACAAGCGCGCTGACCTCGCCGTGCCCTCCTTGCCGGCGATCCAGATTTCTTCAAGCGCCCCTGTCGCCTCAACCGTCTTGGTCATGATCGGACGCGGGCAAAACCGGACGGAAAATGCGTCGGTCCTCGCCACCAGCTCGGACGCCACCTCGACGGGCGTCGGCACGGGTTATCACTGGACAGGTCCCAACATCAAACGGTGGGGGGCGAATGTGATTGAAGCTGAATTTCTCAACTCCTTCGAAGTCGGGCCCACGGTCACCGGTCCAACCGGGACCATTTCCATCAGCGGAGTGAACAGCGTAAGCTACATGACCGACTTCGATCAGCCGGGGCCTTCCGGGTGGCTCGGCAGCTTCGAAGCGCAAGGCTCGGTAGGCGATTCAGGAGGCAGCGCATTTTATTGGAATGGCGCGAACTGGATGTTGTCGGGCATTTTTTCTGCGGTTTCAGGATTTGTCGGGCAAGCAGGAAATACCTCAGCCTTTGGGAACCTGAGCATCCTTGCCGATGTCTCGTCCTATAAATCTGGGATTGACTCCGCACTCGTCGTCACTCTCATCCCTGAGCCTGGCGTGGCGTCGTTCTTTGCATTGACCGGCCTGCTGATTTTTCGCCGCCGCCGCCGTCTCATGCTCGTTTGAGTTGCACGTCAGCCCGGCTTGCCTCATGAACCGAACCCATGACCGGTCGGGAAATTCGAGAAACACTGGATCACGCGGGCGTTCTGCCAAGCAAGCAGCTTGGGCAGAACTTCCTGATCGATCCGAACATGGCACGCTGGATCGTGTCCCAATTGGAAGTCTCGCCTGAGGATGCCGTCGTCGAGGTCGGCCCCGGCACCGGCTCACTCAGCGAGCACCTCCTCGGGCAGGTGAGGAAATTGATCCTCATCGAGTTCGACGCCCGCCTCGCCGCCGCCCTCGCGGAACGTTTTAAAAACGACCCCGGCGTGGAAGTGCATCATGCGGACGGCGCGAAGTTCGATGGCCGCCAACTCTTCAAGCACCGCCCGCTCAAATTCCTCGGCAACCTTCCCTACTCCTGCGGCGGAGCGATTCTCAAAAACCTCCTCAGCCGGCCCCATCCCTTCGAGCGCGCCGTGATCATGCTCCAAAAGGAAGTCATCGACCGCCTCGGAGCCAAGCCCGGCACCAAAGACTACGGCATCCTTTCCCTCCGCACCCAGGCCAATTGGGAGGTGAAATCCCTGCGCACCGTGCCACCGGAAGCCTTCTACCCCCAGCCCAAGATCGACTCCAGCGTGGCCGTGCTCACCCCGCGAATCAGCGGATTGCCCACCTTCGACTACCGGCTTTTCGACGAACTCATCCGCCGCGGCTTCGCCCAACGCCGCAAACAACTCAAAAAACAACTCCCTGACGGCCCCTCATGGGAGGAAATCACCACCGAACTCACCGTCGCCACCACCGTCCGCGGCGAAGAACTCACCCTCGCCCAGTGGGTCCATCTCACCCGCGCCTATGATCCTCACCCGCTCAAGGACGTCCCTCAAAAGGCGGGTGAAATCTTCGACGTCGTGGATCTCGATGATCAGGTCACCGGCACCGCCACCCGCGCGGAAGTCCATGCCCAGCGGCTGACGCACCGGGCCGTGCATGTTTTTGTTTTCAACAAACGCGGCGATCTCCTCCTCCAGAAACGCTCCCTGCTCAAGGACATGTGCCCGGGCCTCTGGGACTCCAGCGTCTCGGGTCATCTCGACTCCGGTGAAACCTACGAGGCCGCGGCTGTTAGAGAGCTCGCGGAGGAAATGGGCATCATCAGCGAGACCCGGCCCGAGGAGATCGCGAAGATCACTCCGGGAGTCAACACCGGCTGGGAGCATGTGAAGCTCTATCAGCTCCGCTACGATGGCAGCCTGCGTTACCCCTCTGCCGAAGTGGACGCCGTGATGTGGTTTCCCATCGCTGAAATCACCTCATGGATCGCCGGACATCCCGCCGACTTCGCCCCCGGTTTTTTGGAATGCTGGGAAAAATTCAAACAACTCTAACTGATGAAACCGTTCTCCATCCTCGCCCTTGCGGTAGCCATCCTCAGCTCATGCCGGCAGGCGCCTGAGAAGCTGGACTATCAGGTCGTCTCGACCCGCGCCCACGAGCCGGACGCCTACACTCAAGGCCTCCAACTCAGCGAAGGCCGCCTGTTTGAAAGCACCGGCCTATACGGCCAATCCACCCTTCGTGAACTCGATCCCGGCACCGGAAATGTCCTCCGTAAGCGCCCGCTCGCCAAGACCGTCTTTGGCGAGGGCCTCTCCATCCTCGGCCAGGAAATGTTCGTCCTCACCTGGAAGGAAAACACCGCCTACGTCTTCGAGCCGGACACCTTCAAGCCCATCCGCACCCACACCTATCCCGGCGAAGGCTGGGGCCTCACTCACGACGGCAAGCAACTCATCATGAGCGACGGCACCAGCACCCTGCGCTTCATCAAGCCCGGAGACTTCTCCACCGTCCGCACCCTCGAAGTCATGGATGGAAAACAACCGCTCAAAAACCTCAACGAGCTTGAGTGGATCGATGGACAGATTTTCGCCAACATCTACATGACCGAAACAATCGCCCGCATCTCCCCTGAGACCGGCCAAGTCACAGGCTGGCTCGACCTCGCCGGCCTGCGCAACCAACTCCCCAAGCCCCACCGCGCGGAAGTCCTCAACGGCATCGCCCACGACCCGAAGACCGGCAATCTGCTCGTCACCGGAAAATACTGGCCACGACTCTTCGAGATCAAGATCGAGAAAAAGTAGCGGATTTCAGTCCCCGTTTTCAGGGGAATGCTTCCCCTAAAACCGGTCGATCTGTGATGAGAGTCCCGGCGATTATATGATCATTACTGGTCAAGTGCTTGCCGGCTGAAGGCTGTTGAACGAGCCGCTGGCCGGACCGGATGGCGGGGAAACGTGGCGGAAGCCCTCGCGTCCGACTCCCCACCCGAGCGGGTCGTATTCGATCTTTTTGCCTACGGGATCAGCTGCCGCTTTCACGGAAGAGGCTGGCAAGAGGCTTCCCGCACGATCTTCTGGATGAATCTATCCAAGCGCATTAAAACGTGGATATTTACGATCTTTTGAATACTATCACCCACACCTGATCACTCAGAAAGCAGACTCCAATCCAAACCATCATGTACGGACTCGTAAACAAAGCTGTCGAAGAACTCGTCGTCTCGAATTTCGGGGAGGACAAATGGGAACTCATCAAATCCAAGGCCGGCGTCGATGTGGACGTATTCATCAGCAACGAGGCCTATCCGGATTCGATGACCTATGACCTTGTGGGTGCGGCATCGGAAGTTCTGGGAACTGCTGCCGATGACATCTTGGTTGCATTCGGCGAGCACTGGGTGCTCAAAACGGCTGCCAAGAGCTACGGGCCGATGATGAAATCAGGCGGGGCTACCTTGAAGGAGTTTCTCGTCAATATCCCCAACTTCCACACCCGCGTGGCGATGATCTACCCGAATCTGGAGCCGCCGCGCTTCCAGTGTGCCAATGTCACGGACGCCGGTCTCCACCTGCACTACTACAGTCATCGACCCGGTCTGACCTCCTTCGTGACCGGCCTGATCCAAGGACTCGGCAAGCTCTACGAAACCCCCTGCACCTCCACCGTGCTGGAACGCAAGGATCAGGGCGCGGACCACGATGTCTTCGCTGTCACTTGGGAATCTCCCGCAACTGCATGAGTTCTCCTGTCGAAGCAAATTTGGATTCCCCGGAGTTGACTCCAGGGTTGCTTCGCCGTGCCTTCCCGTTTTTCATCGAATGGGATGCAAGCCTCCGCATCCGGTCGACGGGACCAAGCCTCGGGAAAATTTGCAACAAGGCCATACCCGGAGCACGGATCACGGATCTCTTCAAACTCCGCCGCCCGGTCGGATCGATGACTCCGGAATTCTTCCGGACCAGCTCCGATTTGCTATTCCTCTTCGAGATCATCGGTAGCAACCTCGTGCTCCGCGGGGAGGTGGCGACCTTGGAGAAGTCCGATAGCTTTTTGATGCTGGCCGCACCCTGGATTTCCGAACCCGACGAAGTGGAGCGGTTAGGGCTTACGCTGACCGACTTCGCCATTCATGATCAGACCATGGACTTGCTGCAAGTCGTGCAGACGCAGCGCATGGTCAACGACGATTTGCAGCGCTTGGCCAGCACGCTGAAGACGCAGCGCGCCCGCCTTCGCGAAAAGGAGGCGGAGGCCAGGAAGCTCGCCTTGGTCGCAGCACGGACGGATAACGCGGTCGTTGTCACGGATGCAAAGGGATTCATCGAATGGGTGAACGACGGCTTCGTGAGGCTCACGGGATGGACGCTGGATGAGATCATCGGAAAAACACCGGGGTCATTCCTGCAAGGCCCCGACACGGATCCCAAGACCACGCAGATGATGCGGGAGAGACTTCGCAAGGGTGAAGGCTTCCGCTGTGATGTTTTGAACTATGACAAAGGCGGACGTAAGTATTGGATCTCCGTGGAGGTTCAGCCGATCCTGAATGAAGCGGGGACCTTGACGAATTTCATGGCGATGGAAACGGACGTGACCGAACGGATTCTCGGTGAACGCCGCCGCAACGTCCAACATGAGATTTCCAGAATTCTAGCAGGTGGCAGTAGTCTGCATTTTGCAAGCGCCAAGATCCTGCAGACAATCTGTGATGGTCTCGGTTGGTCTGTGGGTTGCTTCTGGAAACCTTCCGCCGAGGGTGATGAGTTGGTTTTCGTCGAAGCATGGCACGATCCTCTCCTCGATTGTGCGGTCTTTCTTGATGATAGCCGTAGCCGTACCTTCCGGCTTGGAGAAGGCCTGCCGGGAAGGGTTTGGCAAAGCGGCCAAAGTGCGTGGGTGCCGGATGTCACGGTGGACAGGAATTTCCCGCGTTCACCGGTGGCCTTGGCGTGCGGCCTGCGCACCGCACTGGCGTTGCCCCTTTTCAATAACGGAGTCTTCCAGGGCATGATGGAGTTTTTCAGCCCCGACATCGAAAAGCCGGATGAAATCCTGCTTCAAGCACTCGATGGAATCTGCAATCAGGTAGGGCAATTCATCGTCCGCAAAAATGCTGGGGACGAACTGCTGCGCGCCAAGGAAGTGGCCGAGGCCGCCAACCGCGCGAAAAGTGATTTCCTCGCGACCATGAGCCACGAAATCCGCACTCCGATGAACGGCGTGGTCGGCTTCGCCCAGCTCCTCCAGCACAGCGAGCTTTCGGAACAACAGCACGACTTCGTCACGGCCATCAGCAACAGCGCGGAGTCGCTCCTCAGGGTGATCAATGATGTCTTGGATTTCTCCAAAATCGAATCCGGTCACATGGATGTCGAGGCCAGGCCATTCAGCCTGGAAACGTGCATTGAGGAGGCGATTGAGACAGTCTCCACCACCGCTTCGGAAAAACATCTCGATCTGGCGGCACGCATCACTGCGGAGGTGCCGTCATCGGTCGTCGGTGATTCGCTACGCTTGAGACAGGTTTTGGTGAACCTGCTGGGCAACGCGGTGAAGTTCACCCCATCCGGCGAGGTGAAACTGGAGGTCAGTGCAAGCCCGATGGAGCCAGGACGGGTTCTTCTGGATTTCAAAGTCACGGATTCGGGTATCGGCATCGCACCGAACCAGATCGATCAACTTTTCAAGGCGTTCCATCAGGAAGACAGTTCAACCTCCCGTCGCTTCGGCGGCAGCGGTTTGGGTCTCGCCATTTCCAAGCGCCTGGTGGAGCTTATGGGCGGGACGATCTCGGTCAGTAGCCGCCAGGCGGAAGGTTCTGTTTTTTCATTTCAAATCAGCATGCCCGTCGCCGATGAACCGAAAGCGACAGTCGAGCCGATTCCTTTTCCTGATCTGTTAGGCAGACGCGTGTTGGTCGTGGACACTCACTCGTTTTCCCGCCAGGTCATCACCGAGTTGCTGGAACGCTGGGGCATGGATGTGCGCTCCGCACCCTCTCCCGCATACACGGCCACCCTGTTGCACGACTGGCAGCCGCAGGTGCTGCTGCTGGACTCTGGCTGCTCCGGTCCGGCCGATGTGAACTTCGCCACTTCGCTCGCCCGCCAGGGAACAGCGCTCTTCACGCTTTGCCAACAGGGCGATGCGATTCCCGTGCGTGAACGTTTTGGTGATGCGATTTCAGGCAATCTGTTCAAACCCCTGAAAGTTTCGCCGCTGTTCAATTCGCTGATTGCCCAGGCTCACGGTCGTCATCTTCGGCAAGCTGAGACGAGTCTAGCGCCCAAGCTCCAGCAAGCGGGCGAACGCCCCCTGCAACTACTGCTGGCGGAAGACAACCACATCAATCGCAAGCTGGCCCTGGCTGCGCTTGGGCAAATAGGCTGCTGTGCTGATGTTGCGTTGGACGGTTACGAGGCACTCACTGCCACCAAGGCGACCCGCTACGATGTCATCCTCATGGATGTGCAAATGCCCGGCATGGATGGACTGGAGGCGACTCGCCAGATTCGCAAGTGGGAGGCGGAATCCGGTAATCCACCCGTAAGGATCATCGCTCTAACGGCCAATGCCCTTGCGGGTGATCGTGACATGTGTATCAAGGCGGGAATGAATGACTATCTATCAAAACCGATCCGTCTTGAGGAACTGCGCGCCGTGCTGCGGCAGACCAGTGATATCGGATCACCGTCATTCGTCTTGCCAGCCAGAGCGCCTTCACCCGCCATGATCGCATTGCGCCAACTAGCGGATGAACTCTCCCCGGAAGATGCCATTTCGCTCGCATCCGATTTCCTCACGGATCTGGATCGACAACTGGAAGCGGTCCGCATGGCTATCGATTTGCGCAACTCGGATGACGCCAAGCTGCATGCGCATTCCTTGCGCGGCACAGCATCCATCTTCGCGCTCGCCGGTCTTCAGTCTGCGGCCGAATCCATCGAACAAGCCTGTCGCGATGGCCGGCTTGACCAAGCCAAGGCCGCTTGGCCGGCACTTCAACACGCGGCGCAGGAAGCTGCAATTCAACTAAGACCCGCGATCACCGCCGTGGCGTCCGCCGCTATCCTGGAGCCCATGTCATGAAAGACCGCAATCAAGGAGTAATAGGATTGCTTGGAAATTGCTTTCCCGGTGA
>CALMKO010000062.1 GCA_937867415.1 uncultured Verrucomicrobiota bacterium
ATGGTGGCGGTGAGGGCGAGGCTGCGAAGGAGTGGGTTGCGGAATGATGGTTTCATGGGATTCTTGGATTGGATTCTTGGGGTTTAATCGATTGGATTTTTGGGGATGGAGAAGTTTCTCTTACTTCGGGAGGCAAGGGGGTTTTGAGGGTGGGGATTACCCTCCGCGATCATGGAGGATCTGGCGGAGATTATAGTCAATTTTGCGTATTATCCCTTCGGTTTTACGCATAATTTGGTTTTTTTGTGGTCGGGTACCCCCCATTTGGGGGGGGGGCGGGTGGCTTGGGTTTGGGTGATTTGGAACGTGAAAGATCTGGGGAGTGTCGACCGCTCGGATGGTGTCAGGGAGGTAGATTTAAACTCAATAATCCTCGTAGTATATCGCAGGCGCTGCAGTTGTTAAGACAGGAATGCGCAAGGATCCTTCGTAATCACGCATCGATTGACCCTTCTGTCAAAGAATAGATCAAAATGGAGACAGGTGTGGGCGACTCTGAAACCATGTTCTAAGCCATCATCGACGGCTCATAAGCTGGAGCCGCTGGTCGGAATCGAACCGACGACCTATTCATTACGAATGAATTGCTCTACCCCTGAGCTACAGCGGCGTGTGGGTGCCGGGAGGGAACAAACCAGAGTGAAGGCTGCCCGGCAAGTCGGAATTACAGGATCATTCTCTCAGGGGCTTGCCTTTGAAATATTTGACGATGGCGGCAGTGAGTCCGGGGATGTCGTGTTTGGGGGCCTCGAACGTGGGTTTCATGCCTTGTTTGCGGAGGGTGTCGCTGGTCACTGGGCCGATGCTGCCGGCCGCACAGCCCTCGGGCCAATCCATGCCAAGGGCGAAGAAATGCTCAACGGTGGAACTGGAGGTGAAGGTGATCAAGTCCGCACCTTCCTCTTCCAGGCGGGCGCGTGCGCCGGTGGGGTCCTCTGTTTCAGCAACGGTCCGGTAGGCCACGCAGTTATCGACGATGGCGCCGAGAGCGGTGAGGCCCTCGCCGACGACGTCTCTTGTTTCGTGGGCTTTGATCCAGAGAACTGTTAGGTTTTCGATATCTTCCTTTTTGAATGCATCGATGAGGCCTTCTGCGACGAAGCGTTCGGGAATGAGGTCGACAGCGAAGCGGTATTCGCGGATTTTTTTGGCGGTGCCTTCACCGATCGCGGCGATTTTTGGATTTCCGAGACTGCGGGCGTCTTCGAAGGTGGCGAAAAAGGCATCGAAAAACCGTTCCACGCCATTCGGGCTGGTGAAGACGAGCCAGTCGTATTCGTGGGCGTGGGTGACGAGTTCTGCGAATTCCAGGCGGTCCGGCGGGCCCTCGATGCGGATGGTGGGAAGTTCGATGACATCGGCCCCCAGGTCACGGAGGCCCTTGCTGAGCTCACCCGCTTGTTCGCGGGTGCGGGTGACGACGATGCGGCGTCCGAAGAGGGGTCGTTTTTCGAACCAATTGATTTTTTGGCGTTCGTTGACGACCGGGCCGATCACGGCGACGGCAGGCGAGGTGAAATTTTCCATTTCCGCGATGTCGGCGATGGTTGCCAGGGTTCCGAGGATGGTTTTTTGCGAGGCGGTGGTTGCCCAGCGGGTGAGGGCGATGGGGGTGTCCGGGGTGGCACCGTGCTCGATGAAAGCGCCCGTGATTTCCTTCAAGCGGGCCACGCCCATGAGAAAGACCTTGGTGCCTGGAGTTTTGGCGAGTTGGGCGTAGTCCACCGAGCTGAAGCCCTTGGTGGGATCCTCGTGGCCTGTGAAGATGGTGAGTTGGGTGTTGTGATCGCGGTGGGTGACGGGAATTCCGGCGTAGGCGGGACCCGCGATGGCCGAGCTGATGCCGGGGACGATTTCGAAGTTCACTCCGGCGGCGGCGAGTTCGGCGGCTTCTTCGCCCCCGCGGCCGAAGATCATGGGATCGCCGCCTTTGAGGCGGACCACGTTGAGGCCGGCTTTGGTTTTTTCCACGATGATGCCGTTGATTTGGTCCTGGGGCACCGAGTGGAACTTGGCGCGCTTGCCGACGTAGAGTTTTTCGCAGCCGGGCTTGGTCCAGTTGAGGAGTTCGGGGCTACTGAGGGCGTCGTAAACGAGGACGTCCGCGAGTTCGATGCATTCCTTGGCGCGTAGGGTGACGAGGCCGAGATCGCCGGGGCCGGCGCCGACGAGATAACAGGTTCCGGAATTGCTCATGAAAGGGAGTTGAAGAGTTCGAGTGCGAGAGTGATGGGGTCGGTGCCGGTGGCCGCGCCGGATTTCGGTGGGCCTCCCGCATCGGGGAAAACCAAGGCTTTGAGAGAGATTTCCCGGTCGGCGATGGAGGAGTAGACGCCGACGGGCGTATGGCAGCCGCCATCGAGCAGGCGGAGAAACTCCCGCTCGGCGGTGATCCGCAGCCATGATGGCTGGTGGCCGATGCTTTCTGCATAGACCCGGCTCGCTGCGTCGTCCGCCCGGATTTCCAGCCCGATGGCACCCTGGCCGGCCGCGGGGAAAAACTCCGCTTCCGCGAGCCGCGTGGCAAACAAGCCGGGGATGCCGATGATTTCTTCCTCGGATTCCTGGTCGCTGAGGTAGCCGAGGCGCAAGAGGCCAGCCTCAGCGAGCAGGATCGCGTCGTAAGTTTGCTCATCCGCGAGCTTGCGCAGGCGGGTGGGGACATTTCCGCGGAGATCCGCGACGCTGACATCTGGCCTTAACCATTCGATCTGTTTGGCGCGGCGGACGCTGCCGGTGCCGATTCGGGCGCCTTGAGGTAAGGCCGCGAGTCCGCCGGGAGCCTTCATCACGAGGATGTCGCGCACGGGTGCCCGCTCGAGCACCGCCGCCAGCGCAAAGCGGGGATTGAGTGTAGTTGGCAGGTCCTTGAGGCTGTGGACCGCGATGTCGATGGTTCCTTCGTCCAAGGCCTCTTCGATTTCCTTGATGAATACGCCCTTGTCGAAGGTTCCCTCGGACTTTGCAACCTCGCTCAGCGAAACATCCGTCCGCCGATCTCCTGTGGTTTTGATGACCGTGCGGAGGATTGTGCGGTCAGGAAACGCCGTCTTGAGAGCGGTCTCGGTGGCGTTTGCTTGGAACAGCGCCAGTTCGCTGCCGCGGGTGCCAACGATGATTGGGGTAGGGGATTCGTCAGTCATGTGAAATTTCAGGAGTTCCGGCGCGCACGGGCGCCTTTCCATGCCCACGCTGGGCCCGGCGTGCAAGCCCAAGGTTTTCTAGGTGTGGCTTCCATGATGCTAAATTCCCGGTAAATGAGTTTTAACCAGTTCCAAATCAATGATTCGCTGACATTCTTCGATTTGCAGGTGGCGGCGTTCGCGTGCCTCCTCGGCCAGTTGTTCCAGGGTGTCGATGTCGTAGAGGTAGACCTCTTCGATTTCCCCCACCTCGGGGTCGATGTCGCGAGGGACAGCGATATCGATGAAAAACAGCGGTCGGTATTTGCGTGCACGTCGGGCCAGTTCCACATCGGCGCGGTTCACGATGGCGTGGGGTGCTCCAGTGGATGAAATCACCACATCCACCCGCTTCAAGACGTTCTGCCAATCGTCGAAGCGCACCGCGCTGCCGCCCATTTCCGTGGCCAGTTCCTGGGCACGGTCGAATGAGCGATTGGCCACGAAGATCGACTTGGCCCCGCGGGAGACGAGGCTTTGAGCGGTGATGCGGCTCATTTCTCCGGCGCCGAGGATCATCACCTCGCTATTTTTCAGGTGGCCGAAGATTTTTTCCGCCAGGTCCACCGCGACGTTGCCGACCGAGGTGGAACCTTCTTGGATGGACGTCTCTGTGCGGACCTTCTTGCCGATTCCAAACACTCGTTGGAAAAGCTTGTTTAAAACAATCCCTGTAGCCCCGGCATCCAGAGCGGATCGATAAGCCTGTTTGACTTGGCCAAAAATTTCCGTTTCTCCGAGCATCATGGAATCGAGTCCACAAACGACGTTGCAGAGATGGCGGGCGGCATCGAACTTGGATTTGCGGTAGAAGTGTGAGTTGATTTCAGGGTCGAGTTGGGTTTTTTCGGAGAGCCGGGATTCGATGAGTTGGAAGGCGATTTCCGCGTTTTCGGCGGCGAAGTAGAACTCGGTGCGGTTGCAGGTGGAGATGACGACCGCTTCTGAAGCCTCGGCGAGGCGGACCATTTCGTGTGCGGTCTGACCGAGTTGGGTGTTACCCACGGCAAATTTTTCCCGCACTTCCACGGGGGCGGTGCGGTGGTTCAGGCCTAGGCAGAAGAGTTCCATCAGACGAAAGCAAAAACCGCGAGGGACAGGGCGAAGAGAAGGACTGCCGCGAGCGACAAGCGCCGCCCGGTCAGGCCTCGGACCTGCTTGACTGTGAGCAGGACGACGTAAGCGATCCATACCGCGACAGCAGCGATCAGGTGTGCCCAGGCCGAGGCGGTGTGTGGCATGAGAAATCCAGCGATGATTCCGACGGTGAGGAGGATTCCGCCGAGCCAGAGCAGGCGGAGAAGAGAAGTGAGCAATTCCCTGACGGGAGGCAGGTTGCGGAAGAGTCCGCTTTTCAGATGGTGTTCCTTGAGTTGGCGGTCCAGCACGAGGAACATGACACCGGCGACCGCCGCGAGGGCGAGGGCGCCGTAGGCGAGCACCGACATCGCCGAGTGGGTCTCGTGCCATGCGTTGCCACCGGCGATGGGTTGGGGGGGTTGCGTGAGGACTCCGGGAAGCAGGGCGAGTCCTTGGAAGGTGACCACCACCGGAGCGGTGAAGACTCCCAGTAAGGAGATGCGGTAAGCCGGCCCCACGAGCAGATAGAATAGAGTGAGCGACCAGGCGAGGAAGGTGAGGATTTCACCCGCGTCATGGAGAGGGCAGGCCGCGCGTGACTGCCCGCGCACGGAGAGGAAGCCGATCTGGCAAAGGAAGGCCCCGAGGATCCAGGCGACCGTCCACGGGCTGCGTTTTCCCTGATGGACCGCCCACATGCCCCAAGCCGCGCCGACGAGGGCGAAGAGGGAGGAGGCAATTAAAAACGAACGGTCCATGCCCATCCATGGAGCCCCGGGGACTCCCGCGCAAGTCTCAAGATGCTCGGATCAGTCCTTAAGCTCGCGGATCCAGATGTTTCGGAAGCGCACGGGATTGCCGTGGTCCTGCATGGCGAAGGGGGCCTTGTCGGGATGGGGCTTGTATTCGGAAGCCGCGTGAGGACCCATCCAGCCGGTGCCGCCGCTCAGCGCGACATGATCCTGGATCAGCACGCCGTTGTGCAGAATCGTAAACGTGGCTCGCCTGGTGACCTTGCCAGCGGCATCAAACAGGGGGCGGTGGAAAATGATGTCGTAGGTCTGCCACTCGCCGGGCTTGCGGCAGACGTTGACCAGGGGAGGCTTGCGCCCGTAGAGCGCGCCGGCCTGACCGTCGGCGTAGGTGACATTTTGGAAGCTATCGAGCACCTGGACTTCATAGGTGCCCATGAGGAAGACTCCGCTGTTGCCGCGTCCTTGACCGTCGCCCTCGACATTGGCCGGGGACGCCCACTCGATGTGGACTTGGCAGGAGCCGAATGATTGTTTGGTCTGGATGTAACCGGCTTTTTTGACCGATTCCAAGGCTCCTCCGACCATTTTCCACTGGGTCGGCTGTCCTTGGGTGTCTGTCCAGTTTTCCGCAATCGACTTCTCGGTGCCGTCAAAAAGAACAACCGCATCCGACGGGGCGGCGCCCAAGACTCCGGCTGGTCCCGGAGTGACGACCGGTGGGAGTGGTTGCTTGGAGACATCCGTTTCGTGCACCTTGATGCCGTCGATGTACATGTAGAGCACGTCTTTTCCGTCGGGGCCGACCTTGGTCTCCGTGGTGATGACGGGTTTGCTCATGTCTTGCTGGCCATGGCTGACCAGGGTGCTTGTGGACAAAATGAGGGCCGCAAGCGCGGTTTGTCGATTGAGGATGGAAGAACGGGTCATAAAAAAAAATCAAGGGTTCCTGACGCCGCAGGCTGTCGGGTTCTTTGAAGTCCTGCAAGGAATTCTTCCGGCTCCGGGGGCTTCCTGAGGCGTTCGCCTGCGAGGGTGGGATGTGAATGCGCTTGCACAAGCTCTCTCCGCGCCGTACGCGAATGTCCATGGATCATCATGTTTATTTCTGGTTGAAGGAGGAGTTCAAGAATCCGGTGGATCGTGCGATTTTCGAGCAAGGGTTGACCTCGCTTTTTGAGATCAAGCTCGTTGCGGGTGGTCGCTGGGCGGTTCCCGCTGCGGTGGTGGCGCGTCCGGTGATCGACCAGTCATGGGACTACGCGATCACCATGCAGTTTCACGACATCCAGGACCACGATGCCTATCAGGACGATCCGGATCACCAGGTGTTCATCAACAGCTTCAAGGACTGGTGGGCGCAGGTGCAGGTCAAGGACCTTGCGTGAACTGTCGGAGCACGGACTTGAGTTCCTCCGGCCAATCAAGCGTCTGCAGGGTCGCGGGGTCGGCCCAGGCCTGGTCAATTCTCAGCAGATCCTGGAAATAAACCGCCGCGTCATCGGTCGCCCCGGTCAGGGTTGCGGCGATGGTCAGCAGTGCGGTGCCGTTTTCCTGTTTTTCAGGGGGGAATCCGATGCGCTGGCCTTCGCGTAAAAACCGGTAGGCGCGCTCCGAGTTCCCGGTGAGCAAGGCTACCCAACCGGCGCGAAGGGCGAAATTGCCGTCGTTTGGGAAACGATGCATCCCGGTGGTGAGGATTTCCATTGCCTGCCTTGGATCCGAGTTTTCGAAGGCGGTGTAGGCCGCCTCGGCATAGTCGCCCGGGAGGTGCGTGGTCACCGGGTGCTCGGTGATCAGCTCGATCCAGCGGGGCTGGGCGTTGATGGAGTCGCCGCTGGCCGTGAGGGCGAGGGCTTCAGCGCGCAGGCAAGGTTCCGGCGGCGCACCCATGTTGCGGGCGAGGCTGGCAAGCTGGAAGGTCGTTTGTGTTTCCTCTTTGAAGGAGGAAAATGCGAGAGCGGCCTTGAGGCAGGCATCGGAAAAGCGGCGCGGGCCCACGGCGGTCAAGGTCGCCCGATCGAGCAAGCGTGCGGCGATGGCGCGGCGCTGTTCCGGGGTGGAGTTTTTGGGGGCGGCGATGGCGTCGAGCTCGCCGCGCACGCACTCGCGGATGTTGTCGAGCGCGGGTTGGAAATCGACCTGCTCCCAGCCCTGCCAGTCTTCGCGCAAGCGGATGCTGGCGAGTTCGGGGAAGATTTCCGGCCATGCGGACAAGGCGTCGGCCTTGCGTCCTTGCAGCCATGCGATCCGGGAGACGCAGATTTGGCGGAGCAGCGGAGGCAGGTTTTCCGCTTGTTTCAGGCAAGCCTCGATCCAAGCGGGGTTCTCCGACTTCAACGCGAGCGCGAGGACCGTGGCGGCGGCGTGTCCGCTTTTTCCCGCCGCCTGGATCGTGGTGAGCACTGCTGCCGCATCCCCCTTGCGGAAGATCGCTTCCCAAGCGGCGAACTCCGCAGGCTGCTCGGCGACGGGGGCGGCTTGTGCCAGCCGCTCTAACAATGGATTGAAGGTGTGTGGTCCGGCGGATTTTGATGGAATTTCACGAAGCTTCTCAAGGACCTTTGAGAAATCCCACTGCGGGAACAGCGCTTGGATCTGGCCGAGGTCGCAGTGCTCGGCAGCCTCCCGCCGGGCCGTGGGTGAAAGCGGATGAAAGGCAGTGCTTGTCTCGTCGAAGCGGAGCGCCGTGAGTGCTTGTGCGAGCTTGTCGAGTGCCGCCACCGCAGGCGCGGAGATGCTGGGTTGCTGGCTGTTTTCAGCGATCTTCCGAGGCAGTGGCAGGAACGAATGGATGGTAAGCGTGCCATCGTCCTGGCCGCTCACGGCAGCGCTTTGGCTGAGGGAAATGGCACGGAGCGGCCGGGGCGTGAGGATGGGTGCGTGTGTGGCCGTGGCGAATCTCAGAGTGCCTTGATCTACCGAGATCGAATCCTGAGCGGGTTCACGCATCAACGAGTTCCAGAGGTTCGGGTGTTGGCTCCATGGGAATCGCGCGGTGAGGGCATCGATTTTCAAAGAACCATCGTCCGCGTCTCCGGTGGACGAGATCGAGCGGACCGGTGCTTGATGGGCGCCCTGATCCTTGACGGTGAGAACGGATTTTCCGTCTAACGAAAACTGCGCGTGCAGTAGCTTGACCGGTTCATCGAGCGGTGTGGAGGTGATGGGTTCCACGGGCGACACCGGGACTTCGAGCAAGGTCCCGTTTTCAAGCAGCACCTGCAAGTGCTGGCGGTCCAGGTGCGCCGCGAGCGGGCGAGGGGCTGTTAGATGGTCCGGCTCCGAGCTGCGGATGATCTGACCGGTGCTGGAGTCCCGCAGGTGCCAGATGATCGAGCGATCTTCCGCAGAGGCATGCGCGGGGTGGCCTAACAGCAAGCCGTCCTCCGAGAAGACGATCACCGCGGCCGGTGTCAGATCAGGCGGCAGTTTCCCCAGGTCGCGGATGGGTTTGAGGGTGCGGGCGTCGCAGAGCAGGCACACCTCACCGCGCTCGATGACGACGAAGCGATGCCTCCGGTCAAAGACCAGACTGCGCGTCTTGCAATCCGTGCGGGGGAATAGAACGCCCTCGATTTCCAAGTTTTCCAAATTCCATCGGACGGTGGTGTTGTGCGCTGGGCCGAGGCTCACCCAGAGTGACGACGGCGGAGCGAAATCGATGTGCTCGATCGGCCCGGGATGGATGCTCGTCAGTGTGGGGAAGTTCCAAGCGGTCTGTCCGAGAATCGTCCCGGCGAGTGATCGCGCTTCATGGGCGTGGGGATCCGCCCTAAGTGCGGAGACGAGCAGGGAAAGCGCCTCATCGGCCCGTTGATCCGCGAGTTTCGCCGCTGCGGCGGCAGTGCGGGCGGCCGCGAGTTGAGACGCAAGCACCTGCGGTTTTTCCGGGCTTGGATCGGTGGTGCCACTCGGGGTGCCACTCGGTTTGCAAGCCGCCACGGCGAGAATCGCCACGCATTGGCAAGCCAGGAGAAGTCTGCGGATGCAGCTTTGCCGGGTGGAGCATCGTTTTACGGGTCGTGCCATCTGCCACGGAACTAAAACCGCCGACCGCCGCGGATGTCGGTAGCAGTTCGCAGCCATTCGATTTTCAAAGGCTCACAAACCGCTTTTCTGGATCAAATCGCGGAGCTGGATTTGAAACTCCTTGATGTCCTCGGCCGACGGACGGTAGCCCTCGGTATCCGGATCGAGCCCTGGGCGGCCTGTTTGATCGAGCATCCAGACGGCGGTTTCGCCATCGCTGAAAGTGACCTTACCGCTGACGAGGGCTCCGGGCAGGGTGAGGGCGTCCATGGTGGTCGTCACGACGCCGGTCGGCACGGGTGCTGGTTTTTCCTCTTTTTTCGGCTCCACCTTGGGCTCCTCGATCAACTCGATCCCGAGGTCCAGAATGAGGAATCGGGTATCCATGTAAGTGATGGTGTGGCCGAAGTCTTCTTTGAGATGCCGCTGAAGGTCTGACATGGTCGCTCCCTCGGCGGCCCATTTTTTGAGGGCATCTTTTTGCTCCGGGGTGAGTTGGCTAGCGCTGAACATCCCTCACATTCGAATGCCCGCCGCTACTTGCCAAGTCTCAAGATTCACCAATCGCGGCTGAGGAAAATCCCAAATTTCACGCGTGCGCGATGTCCCGCCGTTTCATACCATCGGTCGATGAAGCGGGTATTGTGCATCGTGATGGATTCAGTGGGGTGTGGGAATGCGCCGGATGCGGAGAGCTACGGGGATCGTGGAGCGAACACGCTGGGTCACCTGTATGAGCGGATTCCGGGGTTTTCATTGCCGAATCTTGAGCGTTTGGGGCTCGGCGAGGTGCTGGATCTGGACCGGAAGGTTCCCCTGCATCCAGCGGCTTCATTTGGACGCCTCACGGAGACTTCGGCCGGCAAGGATACGACGACGGGCCATTGGGAGCTGATGGGTTGTGCCCTCGCTGAGGGCTTTGCGACTTTTGAATCATTTCCCCTTGAGTTCGTCGCCGAGTTGGAAAAACGAGCTGGGGTGGAGTTCATTGGCAACGTTGCGGCTTCTGGAACTGAAATCCTCGCGCGACTCGGGGAAGTCCACCTGCAATCGGGCAAGCCGATTCTCTATACCAGTGCCGACAGCGTGCTCCAAATCGCGGCGCATGAGACGATGTTTGGCCTTGAGCGCTTGTGGGCACTTTGCCAAACAGCCCGTGCTTTGTTAGATGAGCGGGGGATGCGGGTCGGGCGGGTCATCGCACGACCTTTTCTCGGCGGTTCCGCGGCCACGTTTAAACGCACGGGAAATCGTCATGACTACTCGTTGCTGCCCGGAGAGACGGTTTTGAACCGCTTGCAAGCGGCGGGGGTCGCCACCATCGGGGTGGGGAAAATTTCAGATATCTTCGCCGGGTCAGGAATCTCCGAATCCCATCCCACCCAGTCGAACGCGGAGGGCATGGCGGTGATCGGGCGCTTGTGGGAAGCTCCCCGTGACGATGACCATTTCATCCTGGCAAATCTTGTGGATTTCGATTCGCTCTATGGCCACCGGCGTGATCCTGCGGGATATGCAGGCTGTTTGCAGGAGTTCGACGAGTGGTTGGGTGGTTTCATCGGGAACGTGCGTCCGGACGATCTGTTGGTTCTAACAGCCGATCATGGCAACGATCCCTACCACCCCGGCACGGATCATACGCGGGAACAGGTGCCGGTGCTCACGCTTGGGCTGGGTCGCGAGGTCGGTGGTGGGAGCTTCGCGGAAGTGGCCGCTTGGGTCGAGCAGCGCCTGCAACCGTGAATCACGGAACCCACTCTGGGCACCGGATCTACGCGCAAAGAATCTCAACTTCGAGTGACGCTGCGCCGCTTTAAGCCGATGTAATCCATGATTTCCAAATGCAGGCATCGGGATCCACACCGCGTGTCCTGCGGCGATGGCGGGCTCACGCTCTGGCGGATCCCGCGGAGGGCTTCATGCTGGGCGGAACCGTGGGGGAGATGTTCCTAGTGGATTATGGGTTGCCCGGGCTGTCAGCCGGAGGCAAGTTCGGGCGCGCGCACCAAAGGTCACCAGGATGAAAACAATGCATTTGTCGAACAAGCTGTTCGTGCCTGACGGCGCGGATGTCGCCGTTGCGCTGAAGCGCGTGACTCATCTGGGAATCGGCGCCCATCAGGACGATCTGGAATTCATGGCCTTCCATGGCATCCTGACCTGCTTTGCTCGCGAGGACCTTTGGTTCGGTGGCGTCACCTGCACTGATGGAGCCGGCAGTTCGCGCACCGGTGTCTACGCGGATTTCTCCGACGAGCGCATGATGTCTGTCAGGCATCAGGAACAGAACGCCGCAGCTGTCATCGGAGCTTACTCCGTGATGTTTCAGCTGGGCCATGCGAGCAGTGTGGTGAAAAGCGCCGCCAATCCGGCCTTGAAACATGACTTGTTGGAAATTCTCACCGCCACCCGGCCTGAGGTGGTTTACACCCACAACCTCGCCGATAAACACGACACCCATCTGGCGGTCAGCATCGCGGCCTTGCAGGCGATGCGGGAGATGCCGCCTGCGGACCGGCCGAAACAGGTGATCGGCTGTGAAATGTGGCGCGATCTGGACTGGCTCGCGGATGATGAGAAGGTGCTGATGGACGTCAGCGGTCGCGAGCACCTCGCAGCCGCGCTCAACGGGGTGTTCGACTCCCAGATCGCGGGAGGGAAGCGCTATGACCTTGCCATTCAAGGCCGCCGCGCCGCCAACTCGACGTTTTTCAATTCCCACGCCACGGACGCGGCCACCCAGCTCGCCTTCGGTCTGGATCTCACCCCGCTCGTTGCGGATGAATCGCGCGACATCGTTGACTACGTCTGCGGTTTCATCGATCGCTTCAAGGCTGATGTGCGCCATCAGCTCAGCACGAGGCTCGGGATTTTCTGATGGGAATTATTCTAACAACCTAGACGGCCCAGGCCACCCGAGAGATCCTCCCCTCGACGACGTTGTGAGCAGGCGCTCACGGGTGTGGATGTAGGCGGGATTTCAATCGACATGTTTATGGGAGCTTGCCGTATTTGAGGAATGCCCCGCCGCTATCTGATCGCCCCGGACAAGTTCAAGGGTTCCCTTTCCGCCCCAGCTGCCGCGGCGGCCATCGCGGCGGGTGTCCGCCAGGCTGATCCGGAGGCGGAACTGGACCTTTGCCCGATTGCCGACGGGGGCGAGGGCTTCATGGAGGCTTTGATTTCGCCGCTGCGGGGAGAATGGATCAGTTGCCCCGCCGTGGATGCCGTGGGTCGGGCGATCGAGAGCCGCTATGTGCTGGTGCAGACACCTGCTGGACCTGTGGCGATTCTCGAAATGGCGGAGACCGCCGGCCTGTGGCGGATCAAGCCGGACGAGCGTGAACCACGCCATGCGACGACGCGGGGCGTGGGCATGCAGATGGTCCATGCGGTGACCGAGCACCGCGCCGAGCGGATCATTCTGGGTTTGGGGGGCAGTGCGACGAATGACGGCGGTTACGGAATGGCCGCCGCGCTTGGGGTGACATTCAC
>CALMKO010000063.1 GCA_937867415.1 uncultured Verrucomicrobiota bacterium
CGGCAGCGTCAGATGTGTATAAGAGACAGTCACGGAATATTGCCTGCTTTCGCACTCCATGGTTTGGCATCGGTAAGAAGGAATACCAAGCGGCTCCTGGATAAATTTAGTGGTGACTTGGATGGGGCTTTTCTTCTCCATCGTGCTTTGGTAATGAACGAGTCTGAAGCTTTTGATGAGTTGCCTGAGCTATTGAGCGATGAAATTCGGGCTGTGCTTGAAGATTCTTGGCCGAGTTCATTTTCGATTTCAGATGTGGCATCTTCGGCGGTTGATGGTCTCGCGTTGGAAAATCCTAGTCCTCGATGGACAAATAAGGGGGCGGAATATGATGGCAAGGCGACGTTCCAGAGATTCCTCAAGGAAGGGCGAAAAGCTCTTTACGATGCCCGGAAAGATTGTGATCAGCTAACCGACGTGGGAGAAAAGAGCTTTCAAGGAATCAAGCCGAAGTTGCTGATTGGATTGGAGTCGATGGTAAACAAGGACGGTCGGTCTGGGCCTGACTTGTTAGCAGGTCTTTTTTGCAATCGGACTCAATACGGTGGCAATAGTCGAAGGTTACACTTCGGCACGGTCGTCCGGCACAGGGTGGAAGGTGAAGGTGCATGGAGTTTCAGTCTATGCCTCATGCCCATCTGCGACAGTCAGCGCTTGAAAAAGGCTCATGATTTTCCTTTCTGGCGACTGAAAGATAATCCCAAATGCGGTGTTGATCAAAAACGCTACGGAATTGCAGTAGAATCGAGCGGTGGAACCAAGGCTCTTGCCGCAGGTGGGAAAATGCGGGACATGCTCTGGATCGCGAAATTTACACCGGATACGAGCGAATGGGTGACCGCTGCCAATCACGAAGGAGTTTTCAAGTTTTTATCGACTGGAATTGAAGTGGAATGGGTAGCAGAGCTAAAGCCGCTACACGCCCAACGTATAGCAGCTCATATGGGAACCGACGTATCAAGAGTTGGTTTGGTCGAGTCCGAGTGGCTAAGGCTCTTTTGTGATCGTTAGAGGCACCTATTGAGCTAAAAGCTAGGCAACGGCACAGACCATTCCTGTCATCGACCCCAACCTCTCCGTGAACTCATTCCTCCCTGAAGCCGTGATCATCAGCCTTTCCTTGGCCCGGGTCATGCCGACGTAGAGGAGTTTCATGTTCTGGGCGACCTGTGTTTCCGAGGTTTCGATTTGGCCGAGGCCGATGAAGATCACGGAGCGGAACTCAAGGCCCTTGCTGCTTTGCACGGACAGGATGTTGACCTGGGGTTTCCGGGGATCGTAGGCCCGCTTGCCGCTGCGCGTGGCCATGAGCAGATGCGGGATGCCGAGCGCTTGGAGCTGATGGGCGATGCGTTTCCCGTGGTCCGGCTTCATGCAGATCACGGCGATGTCGCCGAGGAAGTCCCCGCGCTCGTGCCAGGCCTTGAGGCATTTCACGGCGTAGGCGATCTCGTCTCCGATGCTTTCAAACTGCCGGAAGGCCGGGCCGGGGCCGGATGCGCCGCCGGTTTCGGGTTGGATCATCGGGATGTGGTCGTCGTCCGCCGCTTTCGCGC
>CALMKO010000064.1 GCA_937867415.1 uncultured Verrucomicrobiota bacterium
GCGTCATGCAACCCCTACCAGCCGCCCTGTTGCCATGATTTCCCGTAGTTTTAACATCAACCCCGTGATCGACGCCCGCCCTCGCTGGTAGGGGCGCATGCGCTTTTACGTTAGCCAAGAAAATGAAGACCACCACACCACATCCACCTTGTAGGCGATACGTTTCAAGCGTATCGAATGCGTCAATGAAGCCCTTCGTAATCCTCGCGTTATCCTTGGCTTGCGGCCTTTCGCAGGAGGTGCCGCAAGTTGAAGCAGACATCGAGAAGGAGCCTCCGATTCCCAGCACAGTTTTCATCCCGCCGCCACCGCCTAAGAAGATACCGCCGATGAAGATCGAAGCGGCGACCTCACGCAAGTTGCCTACACATCAGATCACCGTTATCCGCAGTGAAGCTTCGACTTTGCCTGACATTCCTCTACCTCCCGAGCCGAAGCCTTTTGTGCAAGATCCGGTTGGCGAGCCGCACTATCTACTTTCCTTCGGTGCGTCTGTCTATGACCACCGCCTCAGCCATGTGAAGTGGTATGACCCACGCACCAAGGAGAACTTCGAGGCGTGGTGCGCTTGGGATTGGACGCTGCTTTCACCATTTCCCGAGATTAAGATCGGCGAGAGGATCAGCTCGTTTCACCTTTTCGCGTCCAATACCGATACAGACAGGCGGTTGCGATTTGGAAGGGGATGGGAAATGCCGGAGCATCCCGAGCTTGAAGACCTTGCGTTCGCGATCACCAAGGGCGACACCAATGACGCAGAAGCGATCCGCATTCTCAGCATGCTTCGCGACTACTACATCAAGCACAAAGATCGGCTCATCCTGATTCAGAAGGCGAGGGAAGAGTATCAGGCGGCTGCCGCCGCCTGGCACGCCGCCCACCCTCCGAAACCAGAGAACCACACGTTCTGGCTCAAGCCGCACCGTGGCAGCCGTTATCTCAAACACGAGGGCGGACGATGAGACTTTTCCTGATTTTGATTTTCTCGCTGTTTTGCGCGATTCCTCAACTTTCGGCGCAGGGCAATGGCATTGAGCAGGCTTGCGAATTGGTGACTGTTGGACCTGACAAGTTCCTTCGTTGGTATGGCCATGCTGACCGCACCTATTTCATTCAGGTCTCGGACCCGAATGACCATCTCAAAAGATGGACATGGGCACCGATCATTGAGAGCGGCAACGATGAGGACATCAGTTACGAGGTGGACGGCACTGCCGACAAAGGCTTCTTCCGACTCAAATACACCGACCAGCCAACGACTGATCCCGACAACGACGATTTCGACGGCGACACCATCAGCAATCTGGACGAGGTCAGCTATTACAATAGCGATCCGCTAGATTCGGATACTGACAATGACGGAATGCCGGATGGCTACGAAGTCACCTACTATTTTGACCTGAATTTCGATGAGGGCGGATATGACTACGACGGTGACGGGTTGACGAATCTCGGCGAATACACCGCTGGCACGGAACCCTATTATTCCGACACTGACGGTGACGGAATGAAAGACGGATTTGAGGTGACCTATTCTCTCGACCCGCTAAGTGCCGCTGATGCCACTGACGACGTAGACAACGATGGACTAAACAATCTATGGGAGTTTAAGTTGGGGCTTAATCCGCAGATCACGGACTCCAACAATAATGGAATCAGCGACCCGCTGGAGGATCGGGACCAAGACGGACTCACGAACATCTCAGAATTGAGCACTCATCTTACGCTCGCAGACCAACCGGATACCGATGACGATGGGCTGAGTGATGGATGGGAGATTCTCTACGGCTACTTCGCCTTAGTGAACAACGAGACAGATGCAGATCAAACCAATGATCCAGATGACGATCCCGATTTCGACGGACTATTAAACAGCGCCGAGGATCAGATCGGAACGAATCCGAATAACGCGGATACGGATGGAGATGGATTTTCTGATCCAGTTGAAGATCAATCTGCAAGCAATCCGACCAATCCAGTAAGCACACCCGGCAATCCGGGCGGAACACCAGGCGGGCCTGCTACAACTCCACCGCCAACGATTCCCGTTCAGGTGAATTTTGGCGATCACAGCGTTAGCCATTCTGAGAAGTATCGAGTGTGGCTTGAGCCACTTGAAGGCGATGCCAATACCCAAAAACGCTACCGCACGAATCGCAAATACGGTCAGACTCAGACTGAGACCTTCCATTTGCCGGCAGGAGCCAAGTATAAGATCACCCTCACCCACATCGGCACCAATCCGAATTACAACGGCGACCCCAAGCCCGATTACGATTATACGCTGGTATTCACCTCCAACAGCACAGATGCCGCAATTAAGGCGATACCCGAAGACACTTCGGGGATGCTTGGTGTGCATTGGGAGAGTGAGGATTTCTTCGCCGATGGCAAAGACGCCACACTCTACGTAGCGTGGATGACATCTGAGACAGTGGCAACCCAGCCTCAAGATCAAAAGCGAAAGAAATTAGGTGTGGGTGAAGAAGTGAATCTCACTCTCAAACCCTCTAGTCTTCCCTCGCCGACATGGGCACTCTCAGGAACTCCGGGCACATCTGCACTTTCTACCTTGACCGGTATCAACTCTAAGCTGACTGCCGGTGGACTAGCCTGTAGCCCAACGACAGAAGCAACGATCAATGGGGAGGTGGTAAAGATAGATTTCAACGTCATAGAGCCTACGACTGTTACATTTTCAAGAGTTTCAACCACGAATCAAACAACCCCCTCTCTTGGTCTTTTAATGACTGCAAATTTTTATGTTGGACCAAGTGATGTGAGTTTTATGAATATCACAGTAGAAGAGGATCAGTGTGGTGCAACTGCTGGTGGCTACTTTGCATACCAAAATGGTTTAAATCACCCTGCATCAACCGCGCCTATTGCCATGACAGCGACTGTTGACGCAACAAAAGGCACGCAAGCAAATGGACAGGATTCGATCGGTGGAGGAACACAGGGTCCGCCTTACTCGCCAGGCACGTTCACATGGGCAATTCCCTGGAAATACACCTCTGGCGGCCAAACAAAACAATTCACCACAATTAACCACGAAAAAACACTTACGATTAACAATTCTAAGGCGACACTTACCATATCTAAAAGTGGCGCATCTGATTCAATTACCCAACCATAATCTTACCATGAAAACATACAAATTTGTCATTCTTATTTTCGCCTTTGTGCCATTTTTGATCTGTGCAGAAAACCCAATGAATGAAGATCCAATTAAGAAAGCTATAGTGGCGTTCAAAGCTAAGGGGGAAATGCAAGATCTTGATCTTGCTTTGACACTACTTAATGCAAAAATACAAAAAATGAATTCAACTCAGAAAGCTGAAGCATACATTTCTTTCGCGTCTGAATTAACGACTATTTTTGATCCTAGTTTCGACTCCAATCCTCCCAAGATATTTATGAATATCTCTCCCGGGATTGGCTATGATTCTGGCATCAGTCCATCTGATGTTGCTGATCCAAAGATCCGTGCGAATTACGAACTAAAAATTGAAGAAAACAAAACGAATGCAAAGAATGCCCGAATCCAAACAGCGGTTCGCAAGGAGCTTGATAAGTTAGCAAGCAGCTGTGCCATAATTCTAGAATCCAATGAACTGAGTCTTGATGAGAAACAAAAATTCAACTCAGCTATTTCTAACGGATCATTTCCCGAACGGTTCAAAGTCAAGGCATCAAAACAAGAGGCTAACAAGACGCGGCACCCAACAGGAGGGGCGGTTGTGCCAAAGTAAGTCGCTCATTGAAGGCACGTTGTACCCTCCTTCAACGTGCCCTCTCCGCCCCTCCTGTGGGTGCGCTTTGACGTTGTGCAGAAAATGGAAGACCCCACAATAGACGAGCGCAGGCGGTTCTGGCTCCTTTGCTACGCGATCACTTCGATGGAGAAAGCCATCAGGTCGTGCGACCTTATTGCGGAGCATTGCACTGACAACAGCGCACCACTGTTTCAGCCTCTCTCGTTGGCCGTTCACACCTATTACGGAAGACCGTTTGTCAGAAGCAATGTGGTAGGTTCCTTGCCGCCTTCCATTATTCCAGACGCGGCCAAGGGCATCCATAGCTGGCTCAGGCATTTTCGCGATGGCGTGATGGCGCACATCGATGCGGGCGACAGCAAGACCGCAGGCCGCCCCATGAATGACGTGATTTACACGATTGCGGGGAAGCATCGGCAGTTTAGCACCCTGGAAGCAAGAGCGAGACCTTCCGCTTATGCCGACGCGAGGGCGCATTGCGAATCGATGATTGCCGTATTCCAAGACGAGATGGCTAATTTCATGGAGCGCTTTCATGAGTTGTTGCCGCATGGCGATGATGAGTATCTACTGAGTCTTGCGGATGGGTCGCCCCTTTTCATCGCAGGGTATGACCGTCTCCTCGTAAGTGACCTCCACTACAAATGAAGAAGCACAACAAGCCGAGACACAGCAACCGTCACCAGCCGCCTTGTCGGAATCATCTTGCGTGGCTTGAACCTCAACCCCCGTTTCGGAGTGCGCCCCCGCTGGTGACGGTGCGTGCTCTTTGACGTTAGCCAGATAATAAAGAACGTGAGTTCAAGCCGTTGTGAGATGATGTTATATTTCGCATCGCTGGCTTTCGTGGATTCGGCGTCCGGCGTGATTTCCATTTCCAGAAGTAGTCCGCAACGAG
>CALMKO010000065.1 GCA_937867415.1 uncultured Verrucomicrobiota bacterium
CTCCACCCACGCGCCCACCGCCCCCTGGGCAGACTCGATCCACCCCATCGGCACCTCCGCGAAGGAAAATATCGCCCAGAACACCGTGAAAAAAATCGCACCGAGCGCCACCCAGCCGAACACCGGATGAAGCAGCACGGAGTCCATCCGGTCCGACAGTGTCTGCTGATGCGCATCCGTCCTGCGTGCCGCCAATTCACAAAGCCGGGAAACAAATGCGCGCCTGCCAGCCTCGGGCTCGCCCGCTTCACCCGCCCAGGTCGCCTGAGCCGCGACCGGCAGTGGAAAACGCAGCGCCTGCTTCAGCTCCACGATCCCTTTGCGGGCATTCGCCTGCATGGGCACCACCGGGATTCCCAACTCCTCGGAAAGCTTCGCCGGATCGAGCCTGAGACCCGAGCGTTCCGCCACATCCACCATATTGAGAGCCAGGACGCAGGGAAGCCCCCGCTCGATGACTTGCAGCACCAATTGCAAATGGCGCTCCAGATTCGAGGCGTCCACCACACAGACCACCAAATCCGGAATCACCTCGCCGGGAAGGCTGCCATCGAGCGCATCCAGCGCGACTTTCTCGTCCGGTGAATTCGCCCGCAGCGAATAGCAACCCGGGAGATCCAGCACCCTCAGCTTCCGCCCGTGAGGGGTGAAGGTTTCTCCCGATTTCACTTCCACCGTGACCCCGGCATAGTTGCCAACCCGTTGATTCTCGCCCGTAAGAGCGTTGAAAAGCGTCGTCTTTCCCGCATTGGGATTCCCAATCAGTGCGATCGTCGAAGGGACATCTGTAACGCTGGACATGGGGATCAACTCAGCGGAGACACCAACACCTGCTCCGCGAGCTCACGGCTGATCGCCATCCGCGTGCCGCAAATCGAGCAGATCAAGTTTCGCCCGCCCGCCAATTTCCGCAGCGTCAACTCCTCGCAAAACCCCAAATCCCGCAAGCGCTCACATCCCGGGCCACTCAAGACCCGGATCTGCACATCACAGCCGACCCTGACCTGATTCAAGGTCATGGCGCTATCGATTTCCAAATCGGCTGCTTGGGCGAAGTGCATGTGACCTAAAGATCTCCAATTGAGACTCACTTGCAACAGGAAAAATAGAAATCCCCCTGAAAAATGTCCCACATCCCAACTTGTGCTGACCGGGATTCCTGCAAAACCTGCGTCCATCCCCAAGGATCCGCCCATGCCTCGCCTCTTCATCCCGCTTCTCGCCCTTGCGCTGTTGGCCTTGCCCTCCTGCCAGAGCCTGCGCTTTTACCAACAAGCGGCCCAGGGACAGTGGGAGATTCTTCGGAAAAGCCGCCCCCACGCGCAAGTGCTCGCAGACCCAAATACCCCGCCGCAAGTCCGGCAAAAAATCGCCGCGGTCGAGCGCATCCGCCGCTTTGCCAGCGAGCACCTTTCCCTACCCGGACATTCCAGCTACGGCACCTACGCCGACCTCGGCCGCAAGCATGTCGTGTGGGTGCTCTATGCGGCACCCGAGTTCTCACTCACCGCCAAGTCGTGGCACTACCCCGCCATCGGTGAAATGGACTACCGCGGCTACTTCCACGAGCAAGACACCACCACCCTCGCCACCGAACTGCGGGGACAGGGATACGATGTCTTCGTCGGTGGAGTTGACGCCTACTCGACCCTCGGGTGGTTTCATGATCCCATCCTCAACACCTTCATCAGCTACCCGGACATCGCCCTCGCTGAGACCATTTTCCACGAACTCACCCATCGGAAAATCTTCCGCCGGGGTGACACCGTATTCAACGAGTCACTCGCCAACACCGTCGCCGAGCAGGGCGTGAAACGCTGGCTCAGGCACGAAAAACGCTGGGAGGATTTGAAAAAATACGAAGGTCTCCTCGTCCGCCGCCGCCAGTTTTATCAGGAAATCCACCGCACCCGCGAGCAGCTTCAGCGACTCTACACGTCCCAAACCCCGCCCGCATCGATGCGCCGGGAGAAAGCCGCCACCCTCGCCCGTCTCCGCGATCAATTCCGCGAGCTCCGCCGCCGCTGGGGCGGACGCGGACTCGAAGCCTGGCTCAAGGAAGACCTCCACAACGGCCACATCGTCTCCCTCCACCTCTACGCCGACCAGATGCCCACCTTTGAAAAACTCCTCGCCGACTGCCACGGCGACTTCGACACCTTTTTCATCCACGTCGCCCAGGTGAAGATTTCGCCCCCAGCCATGCCTCGCACTCGGGATCCGGCACCGTGAGGATTGCCATGCACTTGGCGCTCGCCCTGCTTCTTCTACCCCGTGCGTCCCAACCTCCACACCGCCCATCCCTTGAATCTCCTCACCCGCACCCTCCTGCTTCTCGCCCTCGTCCTGCCGCTTCAAGCCGCCCTGCCCTTGAAGGTCGTCACTTGGAATCTTGAATGGTTCCCCGGAAAACGTCCCACCGCCTCCGCCGCCGAGGCCAAGACCCACATGAAGGACGCCCAAGCCGCCCTTCAGAAAATCAACCCCGACATCTTCATCGGCGTGGAAGTCCGCGACTGGGCCTCATTCCACGAACTCGTCTCGATCATCCCCGCGCTCACCACCCACGTGGTAAGCAGCTTCATCGATCCCGAAACGGCAGAAATCCGCCCCCAGCAGATCGGAATCGCCTCCAAGCTCACCTGCCGCGCCGCCGACTGGGAACCCTGGAAGGCAAACATCCCCAACCAAGCACGCGGCTTCGCATTCACCGCCCTCGAACAAACCAATGCCAAACTCCTCATGGTTTACGGCGTCCACCTCAAAAGCAACCGCGGCGACCCGGCGGAAGTCGCCCTCATGCGCAACGACCAAGCCGCCCAACTCATCGCCCAAAAGCCCGTCATCGAAAAGGCATTCACCGGAAAAAACATCGCCGGCTGGATCGTCACCGGCGACTTCAACACCAACCACGACAACCAATTCCCCCTCTGCAAGGCCATCTCGGAAATGACCGCCGCCGGCTTTTGCAACACCTGGGCAAACACCCCACAGCAGGAACGCCTCACCTGGGAAAGCGCCCGGGAAAGCCAGTTCAAGCCGACCACCTTCGACTACTTCATGACCCATGGCCTCGGCAACCTGTCAGCCACCATGCTCAAATCCCCCGCGGAAATCAGCGACCACCGCGCCATCATGCTCATGGTTCCACAGGATTGATCCCGCGGCTTGCCTGCTCCCGCGCTCCCCGCCAGACTCCCCTCCATGTTCACCAAGCGCCATGGCCCGCCAGGATCCTCGCCCGCGACCCTCCTCCCCCATCTGGTCGATGGACAAAGCCGCAAGCCATCCATCCAGATCATCGAGTATGATGAGCACACTCTCACCGAGCATGACATCAGCGATGCCCATGAGCTCGCCGCCCACCTCGAATCCGGAAAAATCCTCTGGATCAACATCGACGGCCTCGGCGATGCAGAAGCCCTGACCCTGCTCGGCAAGCGCTTCAACCTTCACCCGCTGGCACTCGAAGACGTACTCAACACCGGCCAACGCCCGAAAATCGAACACACCCCCGACTATGTGTTCATCGTCGCCCAGATGGTCTATCAGAACCAGAGCCTCACCATCTGCGGCGAACAGGTCAGCCTGTTTTTCGGAAAGAACTTTCTCATCACCATTCAGGAAGAAGGCGACTACGACGTCTTCGAGCCCGTCCGCGCCCGTCTCAGAAGCGGCCGCGGCCTGATCAGGAAATCCAAGGCGGACTACCTCGCCTACGCCCTGCTCGACTCCATCATCGACCACTACTACCCCGTGCTCGAAAACATCGGCACCGCCATCGAGGAACTGGAAGACGAACTGCTCGAAAAACCCTCCCGGGAAATGGTCGTCACCCTCCACGAATACAAACGGAACCTCTCCCAGCTGCGCCGCTTCGTGTGGCCCCTGCGGGACGTCGTCAACGGCCTCCTCCACGACCCCTCCGGCTTCATCCACTCCTCCACCAAGATCTATCTACGGGACTGCTACGACCACACCGTACAGCTCATGGATCTCGTGGAAAGCTACAAGGAAATCAGCGCCGGACTCATGGAGCTCTATCACTCCAGCGTAGGCCTCCGCACCAACGAGGTCATGCGCGTGCTCACCGTGATCACCTCCATCTTCATCCCGCTGACTTTCATCGTCGGCGTATACGGCATGAACTTCGCCCCACAGACAAGCGACGGGAAACCCCTGCCTCTCAACATGCCGGAACTCTACCAACCTCACGGCTATCTCTGGCTCATGGTCATCATGTTCCTCATCGGCGTCGTCCAACTCCTCATCTTCAAAAAAATGAAGTGGCTCTGATGCGGCTCACCCGCCCGGCCTCCCTTCTTGGTTGCCTTCGCACCCATGGCTCTCCAGCTTCCCTCCAGCCCGTCACATGAATTTCCCCAAACTCCTGCTCTTCCTCACCCTGCCGCTCTACGTGCTCGATCAGATCACCAAATTCTGGACCGTGGGTAAGTTTCCACCGCCATGGTCACACGAGCATTTTGACATCCCTGTGCTTGAAAACGTGTTCCACCTCGTGCGGGTCCACAATCAGGGCGTGGCGTTTGGCTTCGGAAATGGCACCGCATGGGCGCCGATCGTCTTCCTCTTCGTGCCGCTGGCGGCCCTCACCATGATCCGCATCTTCTGGGTCAAGGGGGTATTCAATCACCCCTTGTCCAAAATCGCCGTCGCACTGCTCCTCTGCGGCATCTTTGGAAATCTCACCGACCGCTTAATCCAGGGATTCCTCCTCGAAGAATTCAAATCCGCCAGCTTTTGGCAACGCCTCGCGGAAGGTTACGTGGTGGATTTCGTGGCCATCAAGCTACCCCTTTACGACAAACTCGTCCCCTCAAGCGGTGGATGGTGGCCAGCCTTCAATATCGCCGACTCCTGCATCTGCATCGCCGCCGCCATGATTTTCGTCGGCGGGCTGCGTGATGAGCAATTGGCCAAAAAAAAATCCTCGCAAGCCTGAGCGGGGTCCGGGAATCACCCTTCATCCGGCGGAGTCACCACCACCACATGCTCGACACCGCGCTTGGAGAACTCCTCCCAATAGCGCTTCTCCCATGCACTGGTGCGGGCTCGGCGATCTTCCTCGCTGAGCTTTTCCCATTCCTGGAAACCAATGGCGCGGGCGAGATCACGGTCGGCAAGCCTCACCGCAAGCTCATCCCAAAAGCTTTCGTTCCGGAACTCCTCGTAACACTCATGATAAAAAAGATTCTCCTCACGCTCCGCCTTCACCCGGAAGCGCTGGCTCTCCTCGTCAAACTCAATCCAGTCGGCCAGCCCGGAGTGCCCGGCCTTCTCAAGAATCTTGCTCTCCAGGTTTTCAAACGCAGAAACCTGATCGTTGGCGGTTTCCTTTTGATTCCACGAAGCGACATTCGCCGCGAGGCTTACCATTTCCACCAAAGTGGCGAGTTCCTGATCCGAGAGACGCAAATGCATTCGTGTCCGCAGAGCTAACCACCACGGCGAACCAGCGGCAAGCCCGCATGACGGTCGGATGGATTTTAGAATCGCACTTCCCCTCACTCTTCGCTTGATCTTCTCCAAATCCTTCGGCAGTTTCCCGACCTGCCCCTGCACGAGTAGCTCAGCGGTAGAGCGGTCCGCTTACACCGGATTGGTCGGCGGTTCGATCCCGTCCTCGTGTACCATCTTTCTCTCTGTGCCACGCCGCTCAGAGCCGCCAAACATCCACAGTGGCCCCCTTCTGACATTCAGTCGCCGATTCATCAACCCAGCCACGGCTCAGCCAACCGTCGTGCCACTCCATCCACTGGGCCCGACCAGGTGTCGTGAAGGATCCGAGATTGATCACCCGCCGCCCACGAATCAACCAACTGCCCACCCGATGAAAATGGCCGATTACCAAAATCTCGGCCTGGGGAAAAAATCGATCGCAGAAATCCGCCCCCGCAGTGCCTTGGGTGAACCAAGCCTCGATCATTTTCACCGCCCGCTGCGGCGGCAGAACCGCGTCCCACGCGCGCTGCCACACCCGCCGCCCCGTCGGATACTCCACCGAGCACAACTCCCGAGCGATATCCCGCGCGACACACACCCGCTCCTCCGGGTCAAACTCCGCACCTGGATAGTGCTTCCAAATCCGGGCGATGTGTTTCTCCGCGAGTAAAATCTCGCGCTTCCAGGGCGACCCTTCACGCAACAAAGTATCGCCGTGAGTCACGATGATTCGGCCACCGGCCAGCTCAGCCCATCCCCGGCCCGGCCAGCTTGGATCATGATTTCCAGGCAAAAAAACCGCATCCGCCCCCTCCTCATGGCAAAGCGCCTTCAGATCTCCTAGCATTGCCGTCGCCCTCTCTAAAAACGGCTTGGCCAGCTCCTGCCAGGTATCGCCATTGAAAATCACCGTCCCCGCCCCCGCGATCAAGGGACGCAGCGTGGCGATATCTTCGATCCGTGAAACCTTATGACCCAGGTGCAAGTCGGAAAGAATCCGCACCGGCTCATTCACTGGCAACCCGGCGCTGCCGCACCGCCTCAAACAAACACACCCCCGTGGCTACCGAGACATTCAGGCACTCAACTTTTCCCGCCATTGGAATCCTGGCAAGGAAGTCGCAGTTCTCCTCGGTAAGCCGGCGCATGCCTTTCTCCTCAGCCCCCAGCACCAGCGCCAGCGGCCCTTTCAGATCCAGCTCATAGATCGACTTCGAAGTCGCATGGTCCGAAGTGCCTACTACCCAGAGCCCAGCCGCCTTAAGTTTCTCCATGGTCCTCGCCAGATTGGTCACCTGAGCGAAGGGGACGAAATCTGCGGCACCGACCGAGACCCGGCGCACCGTTTCAGTAATTCCGACCGCCTTGTCTTTCGGCGCCACCACCACATGCACGCCTGCGGCATCCGCCGTGCGCAGGATGGCCCCGAGGTTATGAGGATCCTGCACACAATCCAGGATCAATACCAATGGCTCCGCCTGCGTGGCCACGATCGCCATCACATCGTCCTCATCGAGCGAGGGGGCCATGGTCTCCACCGCCTGCACATGGCGGTTTTCCCGGGCTTGTTTACTATGGCCACCGTGTGGCTGAGAAAAACGAGGCTTCATGGGCGAGGTTTTGCCTGAGCCAAACCCGCTAGTCCAGCGAGATCCGGAAATCCCCCCCATGAAATACCCCCATAAAGCATTTAACTGGGTTTCCAATTGAGTGTCTGACACTCAATTAGGTTTTTGATTGCGGTTTGGGTGGGGGTGGGGTTTTCTG
>CALMKO010000066.1 GCA_937867415.1 uncultured Verrucomicrobiota bacterium
CACCTGGCCGTTCATGTACTACGTGGACACCAACCCCGACAATCTGCCGGATCTTTCCGAGGGCATGATCCGCCGCGTCTGGCAGGAAACCCAGCCCGGGGAGTTTCCGATGATGGCGCTCGACCGCATCACGCCCACAACCTCACTCAAGGACCTCTCCGGCTACTACGCCCGGCGCTGCGCCACGTGGGATTTCTCCAACCAGACGGCCATGAACGCCGAGCTCAACGCCCAGGATCCCACCCGCAACGCCCGCCACTTTTTCACCGATCTCATCCAGCGCCCGGACGCTCCGACCTGGTGGCGCGTGCCCCCGAACAAAGCACCGGCCCAAGGTGCCTATGCGATGCACGAGTTGATCCCCAATGGCAGCGGTGCGGGACGCGTGGTGATGGTGAATCTGCAAGGCCTCGCCGACTCCGCCCGCGGCGCGGATTGGCGCGCGTCTCTGATCGCAGTCAGCGATACCGGCGTCGAGCGCTACACGCCGCTGTGGAGCAATGGCAACAGCTCGATAACGCTCGCGGCAAACGAAAACAGACTCTTCCTATCCGTCGCCGGCACGCCCGATGTCTATCGCTACGGCGGCCACGACGAGGCGACTTTCCGCTTTCGCTCCCACCCCTCCCGCTCGCGATTCCACTACCAGGTCCAAGTCACCGGAGCCACCCCTCGCGTGCGGACGAACGGCGCGACCAGCGGGCTGACCCAGCATTCCAACGGCGGCGGCTGGAAATCTGTTACCGTCCCTAACAGCGTCTTCATCGGACCCAACGCACGGGTGACCGGCGGCACGGTCAGCGGCAACGCGCGGATCGAGGATTACGCCGTGGTTTCAGGTGGCACCGTCAACAGCAATGCCATCATCAGCGGCAACGCCTGGGTGCGCGGCGGCACCGTCACCGGCGACGCCCGGGTGCGAGATTGGGCCATCGTCGATGGTGGCACGATCTCCGGCAACGCCCGCGTGCTCGAACACGCGACCGTCGAAGGCAACCTGCAGGACACCGCCGTGGCCAAGGGCAGCGCGCTCCACCAAAGCGGCGGCATGCTCAGTGGCAATGCCATCGTTGATGGTGATTATATGTTCAATAAATCCCTAACAGGCGGCGTCACCTTCGGCCACCTGCCCTTCGTCGGCATTCCGGACAACTTCACCGCCGCCACGCCCGCCGGGCTCTACGCGGCTTATGATTTTAAGTCCGCCCACGACTCCCGCGCGCTCGACCAATACGGCGTTACCGATGGCTTCACCACCGGCTCGCCGGTTTGGACCTTCACCGATGGCAAACGGAAGGGCTTCCTCAACTTCAATGGCAGCAACCAATCGATCACGCTCGACCGCAGCGTGGCCGACAGCCGCGCGTTCACCTTCGCCGCATGGGTGAAACCTGCGGGCGGCTCCGCCAATCAAGCACTGCTCTGGCTCGGCGCGACACCCACCCGGCGCATGTCCCTCACCGCCGACGACGGCAGTGGTCAAACGAAGTTCTCCATCGTCAACGGCGGCGCGGAACAAACTCTCGCCACCACCGCGCTGCCCGTCGGCGTCTGGTCGCACGTCGCCGTGACCCTCGATGGCAGCACCGGCGTCCTCTACATCAACGGCTCCTCCGCCACCAGCGGCGCAATCACGATCCGCCCGGATCAACTGCTCGCCGAGAACACCACCACGGCCTTCCGCCACCACTACCTCGCCCGTTCCGAAGGCGGCTTGATGCCGATGTTCCAGGGCTCGCTCGACGACGCGCAATTCTTCTCCACCGCCCTCAACAGCTCGCAACTCGCCGCCGCCACCGTGCCCTTGCTCGGAGGAATCGGCACCGTGCTGTTGAGTGATCACTTCAACTCGGAAAGCTATAGTGTCGGCGAATTCAACAACACGCTCGCCAGCGACCAGCAAGGCTTCCTTGCGACTATCAGCTACAACGTCACCAGCGGTGGCCAAGGCTGGCAGGCCCAGCACGGCAACGGCGGCACCATGCTGCTCGTCGGCGATGTTGGCTTCGGCTCGAACGCAAGTTTGAACGAGGATTTCTCCATCGCCGCCAACGGCCTCGACCAGCCGATCGCCATCCAGTTCGATGCCACCGTCAGCGATACCTCCAATGGCGAGTGCTGGTCGTCCTTCGCCATCGGCAGCGGCCAAAACCTCATCGCCTCTGGCGGCGGCGCGAAATTCGGCATCCTACCCAAACTCAACGGCAGCATGGAAGTCTGGGTGAACGGCTCGCTACAACCACTGGCCAACCGCAGCGGCAACAATTACCGCATCATCCTCTCCGACACCGAGGGCGACGGCTCGGCTTTCAATGGCAACGGCTCAAAAGCCACCCTCTACAACGGCGCGACCCTCGTCGGCACCTACACACTGCCCCAACTCGCCCCCGGCGATGGGTATCTCAGCTTCGGAGCCAATCCTTTCAATGGCTCCTTCAACATCACCCGCATCGACAACCTCAGCATTTCGAGAGTCATCACTTCCTATAACTGGCAGGGCGACGCAGGCACCGGATTCACGACACCCGCCAACTGGGTCGAGGATGTGTGGGAGCAATGGGACGATTACGATTTCGGCTCCGCCGTCACCAACGGATCGGTTGCAATCAACGGCTACTTCGGCATCAACAGCCTCAATCTGCAGGCGGGCCTGTCGCAAGACATCGTGATCACCAGCAGCAATGCCCAGCCGATCATCATGGGCATAGGCGTCGCTGGCAACTCGTCGGCCTTGATCTCGATCGCCGACGCCAGCCGGGACCTCACCATCAATGGTGACTACATCGCGAACGGCACCGTCACCTGGGATGTCGGAAGCGGTCGCACGCTTGCTCTCAACGGGCCGCTGAGCAATTGGTTCCAAACCGCATCCCTCGTCAAAAATGGTGCGGGCACCGCCATCCTCGGCGGCGCGATTTCCTATACCGGAAACACGACGGTCGGCAACGGCACTCTGAAGGTCGGCGGCCAGCCCTATTTCAATGTGGGACGAACAACCACGATCGCACCAGGAGCGGTTTTCGAACTGAACAACTCCAACAACACCTTTACCTCTCTCATGCCGTCATCCACCGTCACCGGAGGCGGAACCTTCAGGCTCTCGGGGAATTCCAACATCAACCAATCCGAAAACGGAGTCACCGGAACCCGGCTCACCTTTGCCATGCAGGTAGGTGGATGGATCGATATGTTAGATAGCTCACGGCTCACAAATGGCGGCTGGCTGGTGATGGAATGGTCCAGCAACCGGGCATCCATGAACATCGCCAACGCTGCCACCTTTGATATCTGGGACGGCCAACCCGTGACCATCGACGTCCTGACCGGCTCGGGCACCTTCGACAAGGTCCACGGAGGAAATTCGCCCACCTCGCTGACCGTGGGGATCGCGAACGGCAGCGGCACCTTCAGCGGCACCTTGAAGAATACCGGAGGTCAACTCGCGCTCACCAAGGTCGGCAGCGGCACGCAAACGCTCTCCGGCACCACCTCCCACACCGGAGGCACCACCGTCAACGGCGGCACACTTCGCCTCGGCAATGGAACCACAGCGACCAATCTATCAGATACCGGAAATGTCATCATTGCTTCGGGTGCCATGCTCCATCTCGATTATGTCGGCACCGACACCATCGGCGGGCTGTGGGTCGATGGCCTCCAAATGCCCGTCGGCATCTACTCCGCTACCTCGGGCTTTATCACTGGCCTCGGCACCCTCACCGTCACCAGCGGCCCAGCTTCCGCCAACTACGCCGCTTGGTCCAGCCGCGGCATCCATAATCTAACAGTCGGTCCGTCCGCCGACGATGACGCCGACGGCATCCCCCACCTCCTCGAATACGTGCTCGGCGGAAATCCACGCGCCACCTCCAACAACATCCTCCCCACCGCCACCGTTTCATCCGGCAACCTCGTGTTCACCTTCCGCCGCATCCACTCCACCACTGCGGACACGATCCAGGTCTTCCAATACGGCACCGATCTAACCGGCTGGACCGACGTGCCCGTCGTCGCGGGTGGAATGGTCGCCATCCAGGCGAACACCCCGCTAGCCGGCACCGACACCGTTATCATCACTGTGCCAGCAGGAACCGAATCCCGAATCTTCGGCCGCATCAAAGTAACAATCCAGACCCCCCAACCATGATTCCCCAGCGCTTAGGGACTCTCCGCTTTATCTTGTTATTGTGCATTGGAACCGTTGGGGCGATGGCGGAAACATTGCTTAAAATCGAAGCTGACGAGCTGCGCCAGGAATTCCATGGCATGGGCTGCGGTGCGATATTTTACGAGGCGCACATCACCAGCCTCGCCACAACCGGAAAACACAAGGTACAAACCCACGGCGATCAAGCTAGGGAGAGCAAAGAATTGCGGTAGGTGAGGTCGAGCATG
>CALMKO010000067.1 GCA_937867415.1 uncultured Verrucomicrobiota bacterium
GGTCGGATGGGGGGGCTGGGAGGAAGCGGTGAGAGTATGCAGATTTTCCAGGAGTTCCTAGGCAAAAATTGGCGCGATTTCGTAGCTGTTTTTTATTTTAGCAGAAGGCACGCCAACTGGCGGCGAACTCGCAATTCCCGGACGATTCACGCGCACTCCCGGACCGGGAGATGCGATACCCGTTGGATGATCCGAGGCCTCATTCCAGACAAATCCGACCAAAGTCCCACCCGACGAGCGGATGAGGTCCGCACCACGCTTGAGCTCGCGGCGGTCACTACCACGGTCACGAACCACTAGACAGGTGCGGTCCGCATAACGGGTGATCGCCAGACAATCGCTCACGGATAGGACCGGAGGAGCATCGATCACCACCCGGTCGAACCAGCGGTATGCATCTTCCAGCAAGGATGGAAAGCGTGTCCCAGCCAGCAGTTCCGCCGCATCGGTGCGCATCGGACCGGATGACATCATGTAAAGATTGGGCAAGGATGTGGTGAAACAAGCCTCTGCTGGCTCGATTTTCCCGGCGAGATATCCCCCGAGTCCGGAGTCCGGAGCTGCGCCGACCAAGTGCTCGCGGCTGAGCCCGGGACGCCGCAAGTCGGCATCAAGCAGGAGCGTCCGGTGGCCCTGCATGGCCAGGGAAGCCGCATAATTCAGCGCACAGAAGGATTTTCCCTCCCCTGATTTCGCGCTGGCAAAAAGAATCGTCCTCGCAGTGGTGCTTCCCGGCGGAGGGGCGAGAACGGCACGCAGGCGGCGGAAGGCTTCAGCCCCGGCGGAAGATGGCTCGGAAAGCAGGATCATGCCGTCGCCCGAGTGGCTCATCTGGGGCAAGCTGGCCAACAGGGGCGCGCCAGCCGCCTGCGCGGCGGCGGCTGAGCCCCTCACCTTGCGGTTTCCAAGCTCGAGTCCGACCAGGATCACCATCCCTCCCAGAAAGCCTGCGAATGCACCCACAGCGGCAAAGATGATTTTTCTCGGGCTTCGGGGAAATTCCGGAACCAATGGACTGCTCTCCCAGCGCAACACGGAGGCTGGAACCGAGGCCGCCAGACTTGTCTCACGGACCCGAAGGGCGACTGAATCATGCAAGGTTCGATCCGCCTCCGCCTCACGACTCATGCTGCGGAACTTCTCTCTAACGCCCTCGACGGCGACGGCGGACTCTCGGGCACGAGCAACCTCGCTCGCCAGTTTCAGCTCGTTCTCCTTGGCCACCGCGTAGCGCTGTTCAATCGCTTCACCCGCAGCCCGCACGGTCGCGTCTAGAGTTGTCTTCATCAAAGCGATTTCATTGGCGACCTCGATGTATGCGGGATGCTTGAAAAGATACCGCTCCTTCACGCGGGCGAACTCGGACTCTTTTTGTTGGATCGCCTTGATTTGAGCGAGCACCTCCGTGCCTATTTCCGTGATTTGCAACCCTGCAAGGGCTTCGGGATTCGAGGAGTCAAACTTGGTAAAGGCCTCGAATTCAGACTCCAGTCGCAAGCGGGCCGCAGTCGCTTCGGTGAGTTGGCTGCTGAGTGTCGCAAGGACCGACTGGAGCGGACCGCCCTCCAAGCCGTCGATCCCGGATACCGAATTCCGCAGGCGGAACTCCTGCAGCTTCTGGGCTGAGGACTCCATACGTTCGCGTAAAACCTTTTCCTCACGCGCGAGGCCCTCGTTGGCACGCAGGGTAATCGCCTGCTGACGCTCGGCGGTCCATGCCTCGTATTCCGCGACCAAGGACTCGACCAGCGCTTTGGCACGTTCCGCGTCCGTGTCATCGACATTGATTTCGATCAAGCGCGTGCCCCGCACCAACTCGACCTTCACGCGACCGGCCAGAACACCTAACAGAGTTTGATCGCTCGCGCCCGCGGGGGCGAACGAAGGATCATCCGCCAGGCGGTTTTTTTCAATCAGGCGCTGAAGGAGCGAGGTGGAGGTCATGCCAAGTTCCACGGAGCGCATTTCTTCCAGGTCCCGCGTCTCCTCCGGTGCGACCGCGCGGATGTCCAACACCAGGGGGGCCTGGCTGCTCACATAGACCGAACCTGTTGAACGATAGATCTTCGGAAGCCGGCCTGAAAAAACATAGAGAGCGACCGCACCTACCAACGCAAGCAGGACAACGATCCAGCCCCTGCGCAGAATCGTGCTCAGGATGCGGCTTGGCTCCATTTTAGGGAGAAAGTAAGTCGGATCCGCGCCACCGAGCACAGGCAGTTGGGAAGCCGCGGGTGAAACAGGGGGCTGCTTGGAAGTTGAAGATGACATCAGTTTGAAAATAGTGTTAGAAAATGCTTTCGGGAATCTGAATCACATCACCGTCGCGCAATAGAATATCAGATCCCTTGCCGGTGGTGATGTCATTGAGGTTGATGATTTCGATTTTGCCGCCAGCGACTCGCTTGAGGCTGATTTTTTTGGCATTTGCGATCCGGGTGACCCCACCTGCCATGCCGATCGCCTCCACCAAGGTCAACTGCCTGTGGGCGGGGATTTCAAAAACACCGGGCCGCTGCGCCTGGCCGAGAATGGTGACCGTCCTGCGGATCCTTGCCTCAATGGAGACGCTTACCTCCGGCTTGACCAGATAGCCGTCCGCCAGTTTGCGGCTGATGGCTGCCGCGGCCTGGTCCGTGGTGAGCCCTTCGAGACGAACCGCACCGATCAGCGGCATGGTAAGGGTTCCATCACCCGACAATTGCCCGCGGGTCGTCAGTTCATCCTCGCGGAACACCCGGATCTCCACGGTATCCATACGGCTAATGACTCCTGAAGAACGCTCCCCCTGGGCCACCTGCGCGGAACCGGGCAGCGGAATCATTCCTGCGAACAGGACGGTGATGAAAAACAATAGTTTGGAGATCATGGTCGGATCGGTATGAAGCTTAGAATTGATAATTGAGTTCCAGCCCTGTGATAACCTCGTCATAGCCGAAATTGGGATCGGTGGAAGTATTGTCAGAAGTCCGGTGGAAAAGGGAAAGATCACATAAATCGGTGAACCGATAGGTCAGGCGCGGACTCACAAACCATATCTCATCGTTACGCGAGGAAACACCGGTGCTTTTCACCTCGAAATACTCGGATTTCTCATAGCCTGTTTCAAGGAGGAAGGTCCACTTGCTTCCAAGCCGCTGTGAAAACCCAGCCGCAACGCCCCTGAGGTTGAACACTTGTCCCTGATTCAGCGCGGACACCTCGTTACGCTGGTAAGCATTCAGGAACAAACGGGTCTCCTGCCGCGGCCTCCACTCGATCTGCGCTTTGACGACGGGATTGATTTTCGTCTCCCGGTCGAACTTCCGCAACTCGGCTCCGCCTTCGATTTTGACAGTAATCTTCTCTCGTGGCTGCCAGTCGATGCTTCCAGCAACTTGCTGGGTCGTCTGGTTGTCAAAGCCTTCAATCCGGATTTCACCGGCCCGGTAAGCAAGCCCCAGCTGGGTTTTGGGCGAGTAGGCATACCTGACGGCCACCTCACCATAGATTCTTCCTGAGCTTACGAGTTCGGAGCTATCATAATTCGTCAGGGAGATTCCTGCCGCCAGTTCGACCGCAATTTTTTCGCGCACCGTCCAGGCCGCCCGAAGTTCGTTTTCCAACTCGAGGCGGTTTGACTCGATCCCAGTATCCGCGATGGCATCCCCAAGGCGCCGTGCGGCACCTGTATAGGTGATTTGCGAGGTTTTCCCTCGCCAGCCCGCGTTGAGGGCCGCAACTTGGTCGATGCGGTCATTGGTTCTTGATTTACCAAAGATCACTCCGGTCGGTTGATAGGCGAATTGCACAAATCCACCTTCTCCTTCCTTCATGTCACCTTGCACGTATGACACGGTGGGTCCGATGCGAAACACGGAATCAGGCACCGGATTGTTTCTACTTAGGAAGGTGTTCGTGCTATATGCCGCGGAGACAATGGCTCGCACTTCCAACCCACCACGCCGTTCCTCCTCGAAGCTCAGAATGGGCGCGTCGGCGGGCGGGGACTCCACTCGATCATCCACCATGGCCGACAGTTCCTGGGAGAGGATACGAGTCGGTTTCAAGACCCATAAACAGGTCAATAGGACAAGAGACCTCCGTAGAGGCACTGTATAAGAATGATGCATGGCGGGGGGAGACAGCGGGAAGAATTTCGCGCACCAGAATCATTTTCACAAGACTTTTCAACAAACTGGGTTATACGCAATGACGTAATACAAGGAGAGGTGTGATATGATAGAACAGAAGGGTCTTCCCCCAAAGCCCTCGATGATTCTTTTGGATATATGGATTACTATTAGATCCAAATATCTTGATTTATCGACTGAGACAGATCAATCTTTTGCCACACCTCCCCAATGCTCTCCTGTATGGACCCCCTGCCCCTTTCCGCCGCACTGAAC
>CALMKO010000068.1 GCA_937867415.1 uncultured Verrucomicrobiota bacterium
CGACGGCAAGGGAGTCGCTGGGGATCGTGACGGACTGCAGGGATCTGAAGCTTGAGATTGGATTAATTGGCCCGGACTTGGATGAATAGGTTGGCGGGCAGCGGATTTCCCGGGAGGGTCGAGAGGGTGACTTCGACGGTTTCGTTGTCACCGTTCGGGACGGGAGTGCCTTCGGTTGCACCGGTGTCCTCGGTCCAGGTGGCCAGATTTTCGGAGAACCAGACCGAGTAGGTCAGGTTGGTGCCGAGTGAAGGCTGGCGGCGGGTGTAGCTGAATTTCTTGGTGGACTTGCTGAGCTGGCTGGTGATCGGGTTGACCGAGGATCCGCCGGTGGGATCGAGACCGAAAGCGTATTCCTCATGGTTGGTGAGGCCGTCGTTGTCATCGTCATCGTTCTGGCCGCCGGTGACGCCGTTGTCGCCTTTCCAAGTGTCGTAGTCGGTGGCGGCGCTCGCGTAAGTCAGCTTGCCATCGGCTTCGGTGAAGACCCATTTCGCGCCGGTGACCGGGAGTTCCCAGGTGCCTGTGAAAACTTCGGTGAACGAACCGAGGGTGGTGCTGGTAACTGCAGCGGGTGTCAGGGTCTGGGAACCGAAGCTGTCGAGGTTGAAGAGCGTCCAACTGTTGTCGATGGTCGCATCCGCTGCGGTGAGGTCGATGGTCACGGTGCCGAGGAACGATAGCGACGAACTGGCGGGACTGCTAACCGAGTTGTTTGAGCCGTTGCCAGCCGGGCGGAACCGCAGGCTGCCGGATGCGGAGACGAGCAAGGTGCCATCGGAGACAGTGGTGTTTCCAGTGTAGGTGTTGCTGGCGGTAAGTTCGAGGATGCCATCGCCGGATTTGTTGATGTTGCCGGAGTTATTAATACCGCAGACAACTTTCAAATCACTCACTGGGTCATCACCGCGGACGACATTGAAGGTGGTGCTGCCAAAGGCGAAATCGGTGTTGATGCCACTTCCGGTGATCTGGTTCTGAGCACCTCCAGCCGTGGAAAATTGCAAGCTTCCGCCATTCGCGAAAAAATTGGTCTCATTGTCGAGGGCCAATATACCAGCCCCGGGGGCATCGAAATAGACCCCATGGCCGCTATTGATTCGCAACTCGTTGTTGTTTGGAGCGTTGATCTCCAAGGTGCCATTGCTGATGTGCAGATCATTGGTAATCCATCCGCCCCACCATGGAGCGTTGACAGTGAGTTTGCCTCCGCTGACCGTGATGCCGCCCGTGTTCGTCGGATACTGTCCAAGCGTCAGCGTGCCTGCGCCTTGTTTGGTCAGAGAACCAGTGCCGGCGATGGCATTTGAAACCGACAAATCGTCACTGCGATTGAAGACGAGCGAGCCGTTATTGGTCACCGCTCCACCGCCCAAGGTGCCCGTGGTGCCGCCGTTGCCGATTTGCAGCGTGCCGCCGCTGATGGTGGTCGTGCCGCTGTAGCTGTTCGCGCCAGTGAGGATCAGCGTTCCGTCACCGGACTTGGTGAGCGAGCCGCTGCCGGAAATGTTGCCGCTGAGCGTTTGGCTGGCGGAGCCTCCGAATGAGAGCGTTCCGCCATTGCTGAAGCTTCCAGCGAAGTTTCCGGAGCCGAGGGTGGCGGAATCCAGGACAGAGAGCGTCGTGCCGGAGGAGAGGGAGACATTTCCGCCGCTGACGTTGCCGTTGGATGAGATCGTCAGGGTCGTGTTCGGGTTGTCCCAGGATGCGGCGCTCCAGTCGGTGGCACCGAGCACCCGGACCAGGCTACCGGTCATGTTGCCGGTCAAGGTGGGCGTGCCGCTGAAGTGGGCCTGCGTGCTGCTGCCCGTGGCGGAGACGACCAGGCCAAAATATGTCGGGCTGCCCACATAACTCAAGAGCGTTGAGCCATCGATTCCCCAAGTAGCCGTTTGGCCGGAGCTGTAGTTGCCGTCAGCGGGGGCGGTCGCACCGGCGATGGCGGTGAAGGTGGGAGCGGCGGAGGCCGGCACGCCGGTCCATGCGGCATCGGGGGTGGAGACCTGCGCTCCATAGATCCCGCCTCCCCATTGGCCATTGACCGTGTAGTTCAGATTGACCGTGCCATTGATCGTCACCCCTTGGAGCGATGACAGATCGAAATGCATGAAAGTGGCGTCGCAGGCGCTGCCCCGCCAGTAGATTCCCATGTCCCCCGTGTTGTTGTTAAAGGTGGTGCGGTTATCCCCCATGGCGCGGGATGTATCGCTCGCGCTGATGGAGAAATTGGCCGTGCCGGAGCCGTAGTTGTAATCCACCGCGAATGCGGTGTTGGCAGCGGCAAGGGTGGCACAGAGCAGTGAGATGCGGACGAACGGGTTGGATTTCGATTTCATGGGTATTTTTTGTGTTAGGCTTGGTTTGGGGATTCTGGCGAATTTTCGGGGTTTAAGGATCGATGGACGGGTTGGTTGGGGGAAACAATTTTTTGAAAATCTCACGATCATCGGAGCAGGAAATGACTCGGTTGTCGCTGTCTATTTGCGACAAATCCTGCATTTCTTCACCAGATGCTGGGTTCAAAACAGGAAGTCAGTTAGATCCTTCTTGATCAGTAACAGAGAAAGAGCGAAGTCATGCCACTTGTCCTTGATCTATTACTGAAACACCGAGAACTGGAACACCGCCCACGCGTTCACGCGCGGCGACGGCGCAGGAGGCAGAGGATGCCGAAGCCACCGAGGAGTGTGGCGGAGGGTTCAGGGATCGCATCAACCTTGTAGCTGACCGAATCAAGGTAGGTCGTTTTATCATCACCTGCTCCTCCAGCAGTGGCGAATCTCACGTTGTACGTGCCTGCCGTAGTGATGGTAACATAGCTGGTCGTGTGCTCCACCCATGCGTTGTTATTCCACGTAGGCGTGTATGACGCGAATGCCAATGTCGCGGCACCCACCAGCGAGACGTCCAGCGTGATTGAACCGGTGCCGCCGACGCGCCCGGCCGTGAAGAAGTTCATCGCCACCTTATCCCCTACATTGAAGGTGTGCCCTACCGTGTCGGTGAGCGTTGACGAATATGCATTACCCGTATCATATCCACTTGAAAACTGAGCTTGTCCTGTTCCCGCTTGAGGAGTTGCCTGGCCGCCGTATCCGAATGGATTACCGGCAACGGTGCGGCCGCCACCACCATCACTGCCTAGCGCGGTCACCGATATGCTCCATTGTCCCGCCGTAGTCGTGCCAGTTGCGCCCCAGTTGTCAGTTATGGCGCCGGTGTTAAATCCGTCGGTCGTAATGGTCGTGATGGCGGCTTGGCTGGATGCGACCATGGTCAGAGAGGCGAGGACGGCTGCGAATTTGATATGCTTCGGTCTCATGTGGATTATTTTGGTTTTGCGGTTGGTTTATTCTATCCCCGGGTTGAAGCTGGCGGGAGACCAGTAATCGATACCCGATTCTTATCCGATGGGCGGGGAATCCAATACCCCAAAATTGGGGGTGGCGGGGCAGGG
>CALMKO010000069.1 GCA_937867415.1 uncultured Verrucomicrobiota bacterium
ATGCTCGACCTCACCTACCGCAATTCTTTGCTCTCCCTAGCTTGATCGCCGTGGCGCGTCGCTGACGTCCGTCTTCTTGACAGGCACGCCTTTAACATGTCCGCCGTTGACCAAAAACATCGCGGATGTCGGCCTGCTCAAGGATGTCCTCACCGTTCACCCATTAGCCCCCTTGCCAAAACCCATTGCCGAGACAAAGCGCATCAGGTGCCGATGAAGGATAGCTTACGCGCTTTTCCAGCGGCCTAACATGCGCCGGGGCGAATCGGAGTTCGCCCCTTCTTGGGGTCGCGCCGCTCCTTATTGCCTCATGGCGGAACGATGCATCCTGAATCGTGGAAATGATTTCTGGCAAAGTGTCTCGCTGCCCGTGCCTTTCATGGCCACGGTCGTCACGCCGCACTCCTTGACCCAGTCGCGCAAACAACGCTGGTAGGAAGTGAAGCAGGTGAATATTCCAACCAACTCGTAACAACGGTCGGGTGGCACGGCGACCACGATCTCAGAGGCCTCGAAATCGATGCCGCCAGCATTCGGATGCCTTGGGTCATTGATCTGGTGCTGGCCGCTTGGCGGCGTTCACATCCAAATGCCAAAAACCATGCCCCCCGGAGAGAGCATGGTTTTAAACCAAGAAACAAATGTTATCCGATCAAACTTATTTATAGGTCCCCTTCAAGAAGGGCTCGCCAACGACATTCTTGAATTCCTTCAGGATTTTGAACTGCCCGTCAGCTTTGGTTTCGCCAATGAAGACGTTTTTGGTGAGGTGATGATTTTTCTGAGATGTCACCGTTCCACCGGGTCCGTCAAAAGAGATTCCGCCCTTGAGCGCCGCCATGACCTTCTCAACCTCAAAGCTACCGGCCTTCTCAACCGCTGCCTTCCAAAGATAGACACCATTGTAAGAGAGAACCATGGGCGAGCAAGTTACCCGGCCTTCCTTAACGATTCCGGGAACGTCAGACTTCGCAAGCCATGCTTGGAAATTGCTGATGAACTTTTCGTTTGCGGGGCTCTTGATCGACTGGAAGTAGGTCCAGCAACCAAGTTGACCCACCAGCTGGCTTGCAGGGAGACCGCGGAACTCATCCTCGGAGACTGAGAAGCTCACGACCGGGCAGGACTCAGCATCAAGGCCGGCAGCAGCGTATTCCTTGAAGAATGGAACATTGGTGTCGCCGTTGAGCGTGCTGATGATGCAGGCGTCACCGGAAGCAGCGAACTGCTTGATCTCGGAAACGATCTGCTGGTAGTCGGTGTGACCAAACGGAGTGTATTTCCCGGCGGAAATGATCTTACCACTGGCGTCCTTGCTGAAACCACCACCGATGTTTTCAAGTGGCACGCCTTTGCTAAGGAGATACTCAAGCAAGATCAGGTTGGTGGTCTGTGGATAGACGTAGTCGGAGCCGATTAGGTAAAACTTCTTTTTTCCTTCTTCCATCAAATAGTCGACAGCGGGTGTCGCCTGTTGATTGACAGCCTCTGCGGTGTAGAAAATGTTAGGTGACATCTCCTCGCCCTCATACTGTACGGGATAGAACAAAAGACCCTTCTTTTCTTCGAAAACCGGAAGAACCGATTTGCGGCTCACCGAAGTCCAGCAACCGAAAGTCACGGCTACCTTGTCCTGGTCGAGGAGCTGCTTAGCCTTTTCGGCGAAGAGCGGCCAGTTGGAGGCACCGTCCACGACGACGGGTTCAATTTTCTTGCCCATCACACCGCCAGCGGCGTTGATTTCGTCAAAGGTGAAGAGCAGCACGTCGCGGAGCGATGTCTCACTGATGGCCATGGTGCCACTGAGTGAATGCAGGACGCCGACTTTAACACTGTCTTCGGCATGAACCGATGCACTTGTGAGAGCAAAAGCCGCAAGGGCGGATGGAATGAATTGCTTAATCATATAATGTGGGTATTGAGTTGGGATTTATAATGCATGGGTGGTTTCAGAGCAGCTTTGGGTGTGGCGGCAGGTGGGGTGGTCAATCAGACTAGCCAATGCGCACGACGGTTCATTACTGCGAGAAAACCGGTGATTCAGATCAGAATGTCAGCACTGCTTGGATACCGGTGAAAAGCGTATCGACATCGGTATTCGCGAAGTCAGTGTCACTTGATCCATAGGTGATCTCACCCCGAAGAGTGAGGTGCTCGTTGAATGCATATGCAGGAGCGACCGTAAGACTGTAGCGTCCGAAATCGCCAGTGATATCATCCTCGCCATCGCCGTATCCGACACGAAACACGGTCGAGAATTGCTCGGTAAACGCATACTTCATGAACAACAAACTGCGAATGCCGCTGCTAGTTCCACTTTCATTATAGATGATTTCCCCGGCGATCGTCATTTTGTCGCTGATGGCATAACTTGTCCAGAAGTCATAAGTCAGGAAACTATCGCCAACTTGTTCGTCACTATCGTCGAATGCAATACCACCAAAGAGGGTGAGCTTGTCGATTCCCTTGTAAACCGCGTAAACTTCGTAACCCAGTCCATTGCCAAAATCCTCGTCGCCCCCCCAGAATCCATCAGTTCCCTGGAGCACGGAGTCTGAAACATTCAGACCGGTGGAGAATGTGTCTGTCACATACTCGAACTTGATCCCAGTGTGATACGCAGGGATGTATCCGGGCGGGTTTGCGAAGGTGAGGGTCGCGAGGTTGGGGGCGTGGAACGCTTCATAGCCCAGCCAGCTGAGATATTTTCCTGCCGTGACCGAAAAGGTCCCGGACTTGTAGTTTACGTATGCATCAAGAATACCCGCATTTGGACCTCCACCGAAGGCATTGCCGTCAAATTCAGGAACGTAGAACAAGCTGGCGTAGGCCTTGAACGGACCTTGATTGACCTCGAAGCCCAGTCGGACCGAGTCGAGGGTGTTTCGTCCGCTATCAAAAAAGGAATGATCTTCGCTCTGCACATCCCCAAGATCACTGGTCAGCTCTTGATCTGTGTAGGAGTAAGACGCAACTGCATAGCCGCTCACCTTGAGCCAATCAGGCGTCTCGACAATGGACGTCGTTGCTGCGTTACTTGAGAGAGAAGCACCGGCGAACAGCGCCAGGGCAACCACAGGAGAATTCTTTAAACCGAGGAATTTATCGTTTTTCATATGTTTTTCTATTTTTGAATGGCCAGATCTTTCATATTTCTCGAACCGGGGTTACAAAAGCGAATACCATACCAAGTTGCGCAAGATTTTGGGATTCATTGATCTTTTTTAAGTATGATTTCCCATTCCGGTCAGCGATCTATCCAATTCATGATCACGGCCTTGACCATGAATACCAGTAATCACTGTGCTATACCGTTAGAAACTCCTTAACGATCTCTTCGGTCAGATCGCACATTTTGCCTGAGGCAGCTACGGATCCTCTTTCAAGGATCGCGAAGTCATCGCCGAGCTCCTTGCAAAAATCGAGGTATTGTTCAACGAGCAGGATGCTCATCTCACCCTCGGCGCGCAACATCTTGATGGCATCACCGATCTGGTCGATGATGTTGGGTTGAATTCCCTCGGTAGGCTCATCCAGAATAAGAAGCTTCGGCTTGGTAAGAAGAGCACGGCCAATGGCGAGCTGTTGCTGTTGCCCCCCTGAGAGCATTCCGCCCTTGCGGTGAAGGAACTCCTTGATAATCGGAAAAAGCGTGTAAATACGCTCCGTCTCGGCTGGATCACGCTTTTGACCCCGGGCGTTCAGACCGATGAAAAGGTTTTCCTCGACGGTGAGATGGGGGAAAATCTCTCGCCCTTGGGGGACGTAACCCAGCCCCAGCCGGGCCCGAGTCGCCGAGGAAGCCCGATCCATGGAAGAACCTTCCAGATCGATTTTTCCGGAGTCGGCGGGTAGCAGTGCCATGAGAGCCTTAAGGGTGGTACTTTTTCCAACTCCGTTCCGCCCCATCAGGCAGAATACGGTTTTCGGGCGGATGGCCAAGCTGACACCGCGCAAAATGGCACTGCCACCGATGGATACCCGGAGGTCCGAAATGCGAAGACTTTCTTGCGTAAGAGTGGCGGACATGGGATGAAACTTGAAATGATCAGAGAGGGTGGGTGAAGCTAGGCGACCTTGGATTTCCTGCCGAGATAGACCTCGATGACTCGCTCGTCGGCTTGAACCTGATCCACCGGCCCTTCGCAAAGAACGTGGCCTTGATGAAGAACAGTCACTTTCCGGCCTTGGGAAATTTGGCGCACAAACGTCATGTCATGCTCGATAACGACGATGGTGTGCTTACCCGCCAGAGAAAGTAACAGCTCGCCGGTGCGATAGGTTTCCTCATCGGTCATACCTGCGGCGGGCTCATCCACGAGGAGAAGTCGTGCTTCCTGGGCAAGCAACATGCCGATTTCCAACCACTGCTTCTGGCCATGAGCCAGCTCGCCAGCTTTCCGGTATGCTTGATTGGTGAGCTTGATGGTAGCCAGAATTTCAGCGATGCGCTCTCGCTGGGCTGGCGTCACCTTGCCAAACAGGCTGTGCCAAATCCCACGCGAACCAGCTAGCGAGAGAATAAGATTTTCCGTGACCGTGTGGTCGTTGTAGACGGTGGGCGTTTGAAATTTTCGCCCGATGCCGAGGCGGTAGATCTCGTATTCGTTGAGTTTGAGAAGATCGTGTTTGGCATCATCCCAAACCAAAGTGCCTTGGTCAGGCTGGGTACGCCCGGTAATGAGATCGAGGAAAGTGGTTTTGCCAGCACCGTTAGGACCGATGACCGTGCGCAGCTCGCCCTCGTCGAGATAGAAGTTGAGGTCGTTGATGGCCTTAAAGCCATCGAAGGATTTGTTGAGCCCCTCGGCAGCAAGGAGGAAGGGTTTTGCCAAATGAGAACTCTCGACAATCATGGCTTGGTAGCTTCGGGTGTGGGTTCAGAAGAAGGAGACTCTGCTGCGGATTTGTTTCGGCTGACTCTTGTGATATAACCCTGAATTTGTGCGGGTAGGCCGACCATACCCTTCGGCATGAACAACACCACTAGGACGAAGGCCCCGCCAAGCATCAGTGGCCAGAAATCCGCAGTCGCGCCCACGCTTGCCCAGCTTTTCAAAGCATTCACGCTGATCGCACCAATGACGGGCCCGACAATGGTTCCTCGTCCTCCAAGTGCCACCCAGACGACCGCTTCGAGCGACTTGCTGGTATCCATTTCACTCGGATTGATGATACCCACTTGAGGAACAAACAAGGCCCCTGCCAAGCTGGCGATGACGGCACTGATCACAAAAATGAAGAGCTTGAAATTTGCTGTGGCGTAGCCTGAAAATAGAACCCGGTTTTCCGAATCGCGAATGGCGCGCTGGATGAGACCGAAGCGCGAATGAGTAAGCCACTTGCACCCCCAGACGACGAGGACTAACAGCAGCGCAGTAGCGATGTAAAGCCAGCGCTTGGTGGAATCTTCACGGAGGGAGAATCCCAGCAGGGTTCTGAAGTCGGTGAAGCCGTTGTTTCCACCCATCAGCAATTCATTACGGAAAAACAATAAGGCCGCGCCGTATGTGAGTGCCTGGGTAAGAATCGAAAAATAGACACCCTTGATCCGCGAGCGGAACGCCAGGTAACCAAAAACGTAAGCAAGCATCCCTGGAACCACGACCATCATCAGCAAGGCGAATGGAAAGCTTGAAAACGGCAGGAAAAACGATGGCCACTCGGTGCGACCGACCATACTCAGAAAAGTCGGAACCCCATCTCCGCCGATCATGCGCATCAAGTGCATGCCCATCATATAGCCACCAAGCGTGAAAAATAGAGCCTGCCCGAGACAAAGCAGCCCTGTGTATCCCCAAAGGAGATCGATGGAAATCGCAAGGATGCCGTAACACAGGTATTTACCCCAGTTTCCCAAGGTGAAATTCGAGATGATTCCTAGGGAATTGAGCAGTGGGATCACCACCACCAGAATCACCGCGAGAGCGATGAGAAGCGGAGTGTGAAGCCTGCCGGTGAAAGGTTGTTTAGTCATCGGATCAATCAAGGCTGCGGGAACGAGTCACAAAAAGGCCTGCTGGCCGCCATTGCAGGAAAAGAATAATAGCGGCTAGAACCAGAATCTTGCCGATGACCGGATTTCCCAGATACTGCTGCAGCGACTGGTCGGCGATTCCGATGCCAAGTGCGCTGATCACGGTTCCCATGATGTTTCCTACGCCACCAACGACTACCGTCATGAATGAATCCACAATGTAGAGTTGACCCATCGACGGGCCGACATTTCCGATTTGGGAGAGAAACGCGCCCGCCAGCCCTGCGAGACCGCAACCGAATGCGAAGGTCATGGTATTCACCCGCTCGGTGCGAACTCCCATGCAGGCCGCCATGTTCCGGTTCTGCATGACCGCGCGGATCAGCAGTCCCAACGACGTCTTGTTGAGGACCAACCAAGTCACCAGAATGATCAGGATCGCGAATCCAATCACGAAAACTCGGTTCCAACCGAAGACGATGTCATTGACCGTCCAGTTCCCAGAAAGCCATGCCGGACTTGAAACCTGAACATTGTTAGAGCCGAAGGTGAATTTCAGAATCTGCTGCATCACCAGTGAGATGCCCCAGGTCGCAAGCAGCGATTCAAGCGGCCTTTTGTAAAGATACTGGATCACCGAGCGCTCTAACAAAATTCCGACCAGCGCGGCCATCAGGAAACTTGCTGGGATGGCGACCACGAAGTAGAGATTTGCACCCTGATCTCCAAGGTGCATCCCGGGAAGTGAGAGCGACATCCCAAAAGGAGACAATTTCAGCCCACTGCCGAAGATGTTTTGGATCACATAGGCCGTGTAGGCACCGACAGCGATGAATTCGCCATGTGCCATGTTGATGATTCCCATCAAGCCAAAGGTGATTGCCAGGCCGATGGCGACGACCAGCAAGACGGAACCGAGCGAAAGCCCGCGAAAAGCGGTCCCCGCAGCGTCGATCCGCGCAATATGAGAATCAATCGCCTTGAGCGCCCGCTTCGATGCAGCAATCATAGGCAGATCCTTCGATTTTTCAGCCTCAGCGAGGATGGCCTTGATCGTGTCGTACGCGGGGAGTGACTTCAGCTTCGCCAAAATCTCGCAAGCGGCCAGCCGCTCTTCAGACTTGGCTGATCGAAGCTGAATGATGGCAATCGACTCCTCAAGTGTCCGTATCGCCTTGGGATTTTTCTCGGTTTTCCTGAGTTCCAGCAAGGCAGGGAGCTTTTCCGGTTTTTGGCCGATCGCTGAATCCTGGATCGCCCGAATCCGCTTCTCGAGGTCCGGGTCAGCAAGAGCCACAAGATCGGATACCTCCTTCATGGCTTTGCGCAGTCCGGAATCAGTCTCCGCAGCTTCGATAGTCTTTGGATTAATGCGGATGGCCGTACCATCAGCAGCAAGAAATGGCGACTCATCGACGAGTTTGAGAGTCGCAAGCGAACCGTCCGGACCGGCCGCGCCGGTGAGCAGCACCGGAGTCACTCCGCCAGCTGGATCCTTGTAGAGGAAAATCGAACCTCCTTTCCATTGATCAAACCAAGTGACCGCCTCAGCCGTAGGCCTGCTCTTGAGAGAAAGGATTAATGATCGTTGTTCTGCAGAGTTCGGAGCACTTACCGCCGCGGCAATGACCTGACGGACCGAAAGATCCGCTGGTGACGACTGGGCACAAACATCCGACAAACAGAATAATACCGTCATCACAACACCAAGAGCGAACCGAGCCCATATTTGAGTCAAAAGACCTGCCATCGCATAAAGCTTAGCATCGCTTGTGCCAAGCTTAGCATCGCTTGTGCCATTCCGGAAAAAAGGTATGCCTGCATTTCAGCTGACCAGGCGGACGCACTTCAAATCTCAGATCTCAAATCTCAGATCTCCCTCCGTAGATCCCGCGCGCTCCAGATCACCCCGGCCAACGCCGCCGCGGCCCCTCGCAGCT
>CALMKO010000070.1 GCA_937867415.1 uncultured Verrucomicrobiota bacterium
TCCGCGATGATGAGGGCGAGGCGGGCGATTTCCGCGGAGAAGTCCCGGAGCTCGATGCCGCGGAAGTTGGTGAGCGGGATGGCGCTCCGGAGATGGTGCTCCTTGCGGCGGGCGTTGATCTCCGCCTCGATGGCGCGCATTTCCTTGTAGGCGATGACGAGAAAATTCCCGGAGCCGCAGGCGGGATCGAAGACGCGGATGCGGGCGATGCGGTGGCGGAGGTTGAGCAGCTTGCGGGAGTTGTCCCCGGCCTCGGCGAGTTTTTCCCGGAGATCATCGAGGAAGAGGGGGTTGAGGACTTTGAGGATGTTCGGCACGCTGGTGTAGTGCATGCCAAGGGCACCGCGCTCCTCATCATCCGCCACGGCTTGGATCATGGAGCCGAAGATGTCGGGATTGATCTTCGTCCAGTCCAGGCTGCCCACGTGCATGAGGTAGGAGCGGGCGATTTTTGAGAAACGCGGGACATCCGTGCTGCCGGAGAACAGCCCGCCGTTCACGTAAGGGAAGACATTTGCCCAGCTCTTGATCCCGGCTTTCGTCCGTTCGGCGAGCTTGGTGTTCATCGCGCGGAAGATTTCCGAGAGCACCTCATGGGTGTTGGAGGAGTCCCGCGCGCTCATCTGATCCACGGTGGCGGTGAACAGATCCTCGCTGTAGAAGATGTCCGTATCCTCGGCGAAGAAGCAGAAGATCAGGCGCGCCATGAAGTGGTTCAGGTCATGGCGGCGGGCCGCCGTGCCCCATTCCGCGTTGTCCTTGAGGAGCTCGATGTAGAGCTTGTTCAGGCGGCTGGTCGCCTTGATATCGAAGGCGTTTTCACGGATCTCCCGCACCGTGGTGATCCCGGCCAGCGGCAGGAAGAAACCGAAGTGATCGGAGAATTTCCCGTATTCGCAAGCGACCGTCTCGCCATCCGCGAGGTTCTCCGCCTGGAAGTCGATGCCATCCGTAGCGAGGATGAACTTCGCCTTGTGCTTCGTCGTCGCCGGGCTTTCCCGCAGGGTCGTGAGGGTCGCCGGGACATCACCCGCCGCGCAGGTGGCGAGGTGGATGTTGTTCCGCTGGAGGACGCCGCCGGGGAGGACGGACTGGTTGGTGGAGCCTTTTCCGGCCGTCTGGAGGCGCTTGAGGGTGGTTTCCTTGTTCCCGAACGCTTCAAGGAAGGCGAAGGGGAAGCCCGCCGCGTCAAACGGCTGCTCCGCTAGGGCGGAGACTGCTTCTTCGATTTCTACGGCGTTCATGGATCGTTATGGTCGGGACGGAGACGGGAAAAAGGGCTTGCGGGGGATAAGGGGAATTTGGGTAAAGCTGAAATGTTGGAAACTGAAACACGGAACGCAGAGAGAGCGATAGCGAACTCCAGCCAAACCGGCAAGGCCGCAAACCGCTTGGACGAAGTCAAAGGAAGAATGCTCCCCTGGACGCCGGAATCTGGCGGGATCGGGAGGATTCCCGACGGTTTTCATGGGTCGCGAGCGTAGCTCTGCGGGCCGCATTGCCAAGATTTCTTTTGGCGGTGCTTTTCCGAATTGGAAAACAGGCGGGACGCCCGTGCCCCTTTCTCAAGCGTATTCGAGAACCAGGGTGCGCCCGGCGTGCCAGGGGATTTCGGGTGCTTTCCATGTCGGTGTCTGGTCGAGCCAGTCTGACTCGGAATCAGATGGGTTCCGGGGACGGTTGCACCCGTCGAGGTCGGGCGACGGCTTCATTGGAGGTTTGAGATTGGCTGCTAGGAATTTGCTTTTGGGGTGAAGAGCGTTGGAAGAGCCGGGTGGCCGGACCGGAGGCTGGGAAAAGGGAAGGGGGCTGGGCTGAAACATGAGTTAGAGAGGTGATCCGCGGAAGCTGAGGATCGAATGCATGATTGCGGTTCACGTGGTTGGTTGCGCATCCGCGCGTGAAGTCATGAACTTCAAGTGATTGGCTGCGTTCGCAACCATCAGTGAGCAGCGGTCTGCTGACTCTTCAAGTTGCCTCAAACGTTTCCACCTCTGCCACTTGTGTCTGCGCGATGCGGGGAGTGATAGGGCGGGACCCGGAAAATCCAATAGCCGTGTCCCGCCCCCATTTGCCTTTCTTTGAAGGCAAAACTTAAAAAGCCGTTCGTTTGAAGTGTTGATTTTTCAGGAAGAGAAAAAGGCAGGAACCGAAGCCGTTGGTCTTTTTCTCTGCCATTCGTGCTTACCGCCTCCGGCGCAGCAGCGCGAGCATGCCGAGGCCGCCGAGAATGGCGGCGGAGGGCTCGGGGATGACCGCGATTTGCGCGCCGCTGAATACGGAATAATTCGAGGCGGTCGCCTTCGTCCAAGTGCCGCTGATGTTGCCGGAACCGTCGGCAACCAGGCCGGCGTATTTCACGTAGTTCACGCCCAACTGGTATGCGGTCTCGGTCGTGTTGGCATCGGTCGTGGTCTGAGAACTGCCGAAGTTGAATGTCGCACCTTCTCCAGCGGTGTGACCCGCTGCGGCGTAGAGGTAGAGATCGATGATGGTGCCTGCACCGAGTCCTGACAAGGTGATGGTGGCGGATTCATTGTATCCACCTCCATTTGCATCGAGGAAGAACCCGCTTTCAAAGACGTCGAGGTTGGTGACGGGGCCGTTGCCGTGGGACCCGGCATCACCAGCGAAAGCCAGGCTGACACCGGAGGAAGCTCCCGTGGTCTTGTTCAGAGCGTAGGTGCCGTTGACCGATTGGTCCCAAGAAGCTTTAAAAATTTCGGTCCAGATGTCACCGCTTTGACCGATTACCGCCGCGCCTGTCGGCGTGTTGGTAGAGGCCACGGAATTAAAATTAACGCTGATGATGTCGCCGATGGTAAGAGCTGCTTGTGAAAGGGCGGCGGATCCGAGGAGCGACGCGCAGGTCAGGGCGGTGAGGGGTGATTTTTTGCGTTTCAGTTTCATGGGATTGGCGATTTGATTGGTGAGGTTTTCTAACTGACGGGACGGGGGTACGGTTTTTTGGAGCCAAACAGGCGCTCACCCCACAAAGATCGTATTCCCGCCCGAAAACCCGAAATGGCTGCCATGAAATTTCTTTTGGCGTAAAACGCGTCGCGCTGGCGCTCGAAATCCCCGGTGGCGGCCTTCTCGCGGCCGGGACCCAAGAT
>CALMKO010000071.1 GCA_937867415.1 uncultured Verrucomicrobiota bacterium
TCGGGGAACAACGTGCGGACCTTTTCTCCCGCGTAATCGGTATAACGAATCACTCGGAGCTGTTTGCCATCCGGATCGAGTTCATAGACGAGGTGCGCGGCGATTTCGACGTTGCCGCCATCGAAGTAGAATTTCCGGCGTTCGGCGGGATTCGGCGGCTCGACGACTCTTGGTGGCTGAGGCTCAGTGGGTGGTTCCGGCGTGGTGGGCTCTGGGTCCGTTTCCCTGACGCTCAGAGCTTCCCAGTATTCCTTGAGTTCTTCCTCCGTGACGAGTGCGGGGTCGCCGTCGAAGTCCGGGTCGGCAAACAACCGTGTGGCGGAACCGGTGTAATCCAGAATCGAGAACCAGAGCTTGCCGTAGTCGTCACGCACACGGGTTCCGCGACCGATGATCTGTTTGAATTCACTCATCGAACCGACGATCCGCGCCAGCACGACATTCTTGCAAGTGGGTGCATCCACGCCAGTAGTGAGAAGTTGCGAAGTGGTTAGAATGAGGGGACTTGCCGTGTCCACGTCCTGAAACCTGCCGAGGTGGCCGCGCCCGATGTCTCCTTCGTCAGATGTTACCCGGCAGACGTAGTCGGGGTATTGCTGGACGAGGTCGTGATTCAGATTGGAAAGAGCACGCCGCATTTCGTCGGCATGTTCCTGATCGACGCAGAAGACGATGGTTTTAGCGAAGCGGTCGGTCTTTTTCAGGAATTCCGTGAGATGGCGGGCAATCGCACTGGTCCGCGCCCGCAGCGCAACGACGCGCTCAAAGTCCTTGGTGCCGTATTCCTCATCCGGGATGGCGCGGCCGTAGCGGTCGAGTTCGTCTTTGCTGGGTCGCCACCCCGCCGCATCCCACTCGCTGATGATCCGGTGGACACGATAGGGAGCAAGGAATCCATCCTCGATGCCCTGGCGCAGGGTGTATTGGTAGATCGGGTTGCCGAAATACAGATAGGTGTCGCGGTTGTCTTCGCGCAACGGGGTGGCCGTCATGCCGAGCTGATAGGCTGGCTCGAACCACTTGAGGATTTCCCGCCAGTTGGAATCATCACGGGCGCTGCCGCGATGGCATTCGTCCACGATCACCAGATCGAAAAAGTCCGGGGGAAACTCCTTGTGAAGCGCGGCACGGTTGGCATCGCCCGCGAGAGCCTGATAGATCGCGAAATACATTTCCCGTCCTTTGACCACCTGCCCGGACTCGATCTTGTGGCGAGCATCGCCAAAGGCGGCGAAAATGCCGTCCTTCGGTTGGTCCACCAGGATGTTGCGGTCGGCGAGGAAGAGGATTTTCGGCCTGCGGTATTCGCCGGTGCGGTTCCAACGGGCATTCCAGAGCTTCCAACAGATTTGGAAGGCAACCGCCGTTTTTCCCGTGCCGGTCGCCATGGTGAGCAACTGGCGGCTGGTTCCCTGAACGATGCCTTCGACGGCGCGGTTGATCGCGATCTGTGCGTAGTAGCGTTCGCCCTTTTTGACGACGGAATTGATGGGGCTGAGAATTTGCTCGGCTCGCTTGTCGTCGGTGATGCCCCGGCTGAAACGATACCGCGCCCAGAGATCATCGGGGCTGGGGTAGGATGTGATGATGCTTTCACGCCCCAGCAGGTAATCGAATTCGATGATTTCCGGCCCGTTGGTGGCGTATGCGAAAGGGAGGCCCAATAGCTCGGCATAATCCTTCGCTTGTTGAAGACCTGCCCCGGCGGTTTGCCATGCGGCTTTCGCCTCAACCACGGCCAAAGGGAATCCGCGCTCGAAATATAGCAGGTAATCCGCCCGCTTCGGTGGCTTGCGGACGAAGCCCTTGCCCACCGGCACGATGCGTCCATCCGTGATCGTGCGCTGTTCCGCGATGACATGGGGGTCGTCATCCCACCCGGCTTTTTGCAAAGCAGGGACAACGAATTTCCGGCAAGTATCAGCTTCTGTCATCAAGTTGGAGCGGCTGGAAATATGCCTATGTGAAATACCGCCTACATACCAGCCCGAATCAGGCGATCTGTTGTGATCTATGAGCAATTTGTCTCGATCGCAACAAATCTACCCCACACTCGCCATTGTGGCACAACAGCCGCAGGCTGCGTCCGAAAAAGTCAATTACCGTTCGACTTCTTTGCAATGCTTCGGCGTATCGCATACTTGCCGTATGCGAAAACTCCGCCAATTCCAAGAATGGTGGTGCCAAAAATGGTGACCCCGACTCCAGGATGCCCTAGAGCGCAAACCCAAATCCCTGCGGCAATTAGAGCCAAGACCGAAATGAGTGCAAAAATCTGGCCGCGCTCTCCCTGCTTGTTCTGACTGGTGATAGTCTGAGACTCTAGTTTCATGCGATGCCGAGACTGCTCCTCGGCCATGCTCATAATTCGATCCGCCCCGTTGGGCATGATCTTGTTGTATTCATCCAACATCTCCGGACTCGGGATAGGTCCAGAATAAACACTGGTGCTCTGTTGGAATGTTACTGAGGACACCGCATTGGACACCATCTTGAGAACCTTGTTACGATCCTCCTCCTTCAAACTAGCCCAAAGCTTGGGATCTTCCTTATGGAGGATCGCCTTCAGCTCACGCTTCTCCTCGTTGCGAACGCTCATGCGCCCTTTGGCTCCGCAATTCGCTTCAAGTTCTCACGGACCAGAGTTTTCGCGATGTCACGTCCGACCATTGACCAGTCAGAACGAAGCGCCCGGGCATCAGCTTCTTGAGGAGAACGCGAGTTGTTGAACTCGAAATAATTCCCTGCCAAAGAAAAGGCTGACCCAGCGCCAATCACGAATGACGAGGATGGAGTTAGGAAGTCTGTGGCTGATTGTCCCATTGCGAGAAGAGTATAGTTTGGTATTCCCGATCAGTCAAATCCAATTCAAAACCTTGATAACCAAGTATTTGGAGAAATTAAACCCTGCGGATGCGGCGGAGACTTGGATAATCTACGCCAAAAATCTACATAAATTGCAATTCCCGTCAAAAAAAATTGACGCGCTCATGTGCATTCCAAGAAACAGCCATTTATTGGCAGAATCTGAGGGTCTGAAGGATCGTCTGGAATATCCGACCACTCCGATCTTGAAATCAGGCACCACCCCGCCAGATTCTGACCGAATGCCATCGAAGAATCAGCCATGTGGGGACCGGGTTTCAAACCTGCCAAAAAAGAGACAGAAAATCTGTCCCGTTTCACACGCATTCCACACAAAGAGCTGCATCAAGATGGCACAACATGCGAAACACAGTAAAACCACCGACCCAGAATAGCCCATGAATGCCCCTAAATATGCACAACCTGTTGGTAATCAACACGATGGCGGAACGGGAGGGATTCGAACCCTCGGTAACCTTTTGAGCTACGTTCCCT
>CALMKO010000072.1 GCA_937867415.1 uncultured Verrucomicrobiota bacterium
AGCGTAAAGCATGGGTCATCTGTGCTCTTGCTGTCATCATCATGCCCTTCGCGCTGCCTCTGGTTTCCAGCGCGACTGAGAAACCGCTTCTCGTGCAACCGGCACGCATTCTCGCGGCCTGGGGCACCCTCTGGAGCTGCACCTTACTCTGGGGACTCTACACCGCCGCCAAGGAGGGTGAAAAAAATGCCAAATCCGGCATTGGTGAATATTTTCAAACCACCGGGATCTCCCCCACTCGCCAGTTGTTCGAAATCTGGTTGGCGGTGTTCTGTTTTGTCGCGCCGCTTGCGATCATCACCGGTCTCATCACCCAGTTCGGGGCAAGCCCCGCCCTTGCTGACGAACGCGCCATGTGGTGGACCCTCAATGTGCAATACGTCACCCTGTTTCTGCTCGTCATCGGGCCCTTGCTCGCGCTGGCCACAGCCTTGGCATCACGCTTCGGAGGCATCGCCGGATTCACGGTCACCTTGTTGATCACCCTCTACGGGCTCTATGGTGTCGGATATGTCGAACACATGCTCCAGGTGGAAGAAAACCCGCTGCTGCGAGGCCTCTGGGTGTATTCCCCCCACTATAGTTTCGCGGACCTGACCCAACGTTTGCTCTTCAAGCGCGGTTCACTTCCCACCGAGGGATTCTGGAACATGACTCTCTACTTCACAGGCATCCTTGCCGTTTATGCCGGTCTTTCACGCCTCACCTTCCGGGCCAAGGTCTCCGCATGATTGAATCAAAACACAACCATTTCATACCATGTCACGCATCTCCAACCACGCCATCACCTTCTGCCTGATCGGCACAGGTGCGCTTGTCTGGACATTTGCCGGACGTCCGCTGGCCACCCATCCCGACTTGGCAATACCGCTCAACCCCATGGGCATCAACGGAAGCCCTTATGGCGAAGTATTCGCCATGGCGCTCCAGGGCCCCATCGAAACCTTCTTCCATGGCAGCATGGGAACCGGAGTGAAGTATCAAATCGAAGGCCGGAAATCGAAACTCACCGGACTCGACCTCCTGACTCGCCCGGAGTTCAAACAACGGAAAGCAAAGGCTGAAGCAGCCAAACCGGAGCCCAAGATCCCTCTCGGGCAGCGTTTTGAAGCCTACCTCGCCTCAATGAACGAGCTTTCCTCAGTCTCCACCAATCCACGGGGGGCCAGCCAGGCTCACAAAACCTACCTTCGCCGCCAGGCCGAGGACAAGCTACGCTTCGCCTATCGCCTCGACCCGTCTCATTATGGAAACTATAACTCCCTGAATTTTTTCCTCACGGAACCGGGAATCGGATCCACCCGCGTGCTCACTCCGGAGGCGATCAAGCTCTCTGACGAGACCATCCAATACTGCCTCGCGAAGGAACATGATCCACGGCCCGCCCTGACCGCCGCGTCAGCTGCCACCAACATGATCCATCTCATGTTTGCAGACCTCCACTCGGGCGGTCCTCCGAAATTCACAACCGATCAAATGCGGAAATATCTCGGACTCCTGGATCTTAGCATCAGGCGTTATCAGTCACAATCCGATGAATGGAAACGAACTGGAAACTGGAACCTCATCTCACTCCAACGGATCACCGAGTGCGAAGACCGCTTCAGCTTCATTTGCAAGATTCGAGACGCCGCGGAAAAAACGATCCTGCGCCTCGAAGGCAAGTATCACCCGCAGGCTGCGAAGTAATATCTCAAATTTCAGATCTCAAATCTCAAATTGAATACCATGTCCGTCCACTCCGCCACCATCGAACCACCACCACTTCCGAGCCATTCACCGGCCGCGACACCGGTGCGCTTCTCCGCAGGGATGCGCGGCACCGATTTGCTGGGAATCATCTTCCGCGTCTGTCGCGAACTCAGGGTTTCGGATATCCAGATGCGCGCGGATCGCCCGGTTTACATCCACACCAACAAAGGGATGGAAAAACTGGAATTCCTCGGAATTCTAACCGCTTCCAACATGGATGAAATTCTCAAGGAACTCATCCGTAACCGCGAAAGCGGTAGCCACGGCTTCGGCCAGGACCAGGGAATCGAAATGCGCGTGGATGAAAAAATCCGCCTTGCCATCAGCAGCTTCTCGGAAACCCGGGTCGCCGACTTCTCCTGCGATGGCATCCCCATGGGTGAGAGTGGCGAACGCTCGGGCCGCCTGCGGATCCAAGCTCACTTGAGCTCCTCTGGCCTCGGTGTCACCTGCCGGATCCTCAATGATTTCATTCCTGAACTGGAGTCCCTCGGCATCGATCCCGACACCACGGACACCCTGCGCCACGGCGTTCTCAAGCGGGCTGGACTTTGCCTCGTCACAGGACCCACCGGTTCAGGTAAATCAACCACCCTCGCTTCACTCATCGACTGGGCGCGCCGGAACCATCCCAAACACATCGTCACCGTCGAGGACCCCATCGAGTATCAATACCCCGATGATATGGATGATCCGGACTATCCGGGACATCGCGTGCCATCGCCCAGTATTGTCACCCAACAGGAAGTCGGACGCGACGTACATTCATATCGCCAGGGACTCAAGGACGTGCTTCGGAAAGCGCCACATATCATTTTGTTAGGAGAAATCCGCGACCGCGAAGCCATGGAGACCTGCATGGAAGCAGCACAGACCGGCCACCTCGTCCTCTCCACCCTGCATACCACCGGCGCAGTCAAAACCATCGGACGGATTCTCGAACTCTATCCAAAAGACCACCACAGCTCGGTCCTCAGCCGCCTCGCGGAAATCCTCATTTTCATTCACTCCCAAGGCTTGCTCAATGGCGTCCAACGCCGGGTGCTCACCTACGAGTTCCTTCAGAACAACGACGACGCCGTATCCAGTGCCATCGCCAACTATGGTGGAGGCGCCCGCTCGCTCGAAGATGTCATCCGCCGAGCTGGAAACATCGAATGGGACTCCAATCTCAAACGCCTCCTCAACCAGGGTCTCATCACTCATGAGACATTTGAGAATGCCAAAATGAATAAAAATGACGATGGTTGAACATAACGCGATCACGTTATTACACTTTTGTTAATATTCGATACTCTCTAAACGTCAGCACGACATCACAACCACTTTCCAAGACCGCCTAACCATTCAACAGACCTCAGAAGCCTTTTGAAAATGCCAAGCGGCCTTAACCCGACAAAGCGACAAAACACACCCTAACAAAAAACTAGAAATAACACACTATGAAACTGACCAACACCCACAGCATGAAAGCAAAGTCCGGAATGACCCTCCTCGAATTGACGGTCGTCATCCTCGTTCTGCTTTCCCTCATCTCGATCCTCTTCGTCGGCGCCCGCGCCTGGAAGAAGGGTTCCGACCGCTCCGCCAACATCATGAACATCCGCAACACGCA
>CALMKO010000073.1 GCA_937867415.1 uncultured Verrucomicrobiota bacterium
GAAGGACTCAGTGGGGATGCATGGGTGGTCATTTCTGCGGACCGGCAACGAGTCAAAACCCTCGTAGAGAAACAAGGGATACCTCTAGAAAAGTGGGACATTCAGATTTCACGTGGCATCATCACCGGCTACAACGAGGCCTTCTATTTAAGTGAAAAAGAACGTAACGACCTGATTGAAGAAGACTCTGCTTCGGAAGAACTCATTGGGAAATTATTGAGAGGCCGGGACGTAGAACGCTACAAGGTGAACTGGCAGAACACCTACCAACTCATCATAAAGTTTGGAGCCCATCAGCAATTGGAATCCAATTTCCCTGCCGTCTATCGCCATCTGCTTCGCCATGAGAAAAAGCTCAAAGCTCGCGGCCAATGCAAATATGGCCGCGAGCGGAAAGCAGACCAAGTTTCGAAGTCTTATCCTGGCCAGCACCACTGGTTGGAATTGGATAACAATCCTGCGGACGAATACCTCAATCTTTTCAAAGGACAAAAGATCATGTATCCGAACATGACCAAATATTTACCGTTCTACCTCGACGTCGGCAACGGATACTTCACAAACGATAAGGGATTCATTATCACTTCAGCAGTCAATTGCTTAGCATATCTGACCGCATTCTTGAATTCGTCGGTTTTTCGCGGTTGTTTCCGCGACAATTTCCCGGAACTAATGGGTAACACCTACGAAGTTAGAAAAATTCTCATTGAGAAGATTCCCGTAAGGAAACCAACATCATCGCAAACTGCCCTGTTTGAGAAGCTCGTTCCATTAATTCAGTTAGCAAAGCGTCATGAAGATTCGGCGGCAGCGGCGTTTCTTGAAGACCTCATCGACGCATGCGTGATGGAGTGCTACTTCCGCGAGCACATGGCAGAACGCGACCTACTCTTCCATGACAAGGTTGTCACTGCACTGGAGCATTTTGATATTCTTGCAAGCGAGTCGAGGCAGCTTGACCATCTCTCCAACATTCACGCGACATTAAACGCCCCAAAACATCCAATTCGTAACCAGTTGATCCGCCTAACCGCTGACAGCCCCGGTCTGTTGGGAGTCATCAAAGAGGAGGGACGTGTATGAAGACAAGGCTTCAGAAACTAGAGATCACGAACTTTAAGGCGTTTCGGCGGTTCAAGCTGGATCTTGAAGGGCGACATCTTCTGGTTTATGGGGCCAATGGCGCGGGAAAATCGTCTCTTTACTGGGCGCTTTACACTTTTCTCCAAAGTGCACGAAAAAGAACTGACGCCGTGAAGAAATATTTTGATCCGGCGCACCCACAGAACCTGCTGAATATCTACGAACAACGCGAGACCTCACCTCAGCCCGGTGAGATTCGTCTGACATTCCGAGACATGGCTTCAGGTAATGATCACGCATTCCCCATCAGTAGAAATCTGCATGGCACAGATGATGAACCGATGATCCTCAAGGGCGATCTCGCGAGTGATTTCATCACTTACCGTTTTTTCTTTGGCTTTTCCCATTTCAGAAACTCAGAAAGATTCAATATTTGGCCGCTGTTTGAAAAAGAGATTCTACCTTTCTGTGTTACCACTGGCGGTGGACGCCAAACACCACTGGACATGTGGAACAGAATCAGACTTGAAGATCCAAATCCAACTGCAAGCCGCGGCACAGGAGGATCAGACGCCTATGCATCATTCCATCAAGCAACCTTACGTTTTGCTCAGTGCCTTGATGGCATCGTGAGGTCGATCAGCAACGAGGCGCAGAACTTTTACGATGAGCATTTCAGCGCGGGAGATGCAGGAAAAGTGGATCTCAAGCTCGGACTTGTCACGCCTCCATCGTCTTCAGGCGGCGACCTCAGCTCCTTCAGTTTCAACAAACCCGTCATCGAATTTGGGATTCAAATCAACGGGCACACAGTCACCAGGCCTCAAGCCTTTCTCAACGAGGCGAAACTCACACAGCTTGCTCTATCTGTTCGATTCGCCGCTTCGCTGGTAAACCTGCACGACTCCGACGTAAAGCTGCTCGTGCTGGATGATTTGCTGGTGAGCCTCGATATGAGCAACCGGATGAAGATCGTGGAAATTCTACTTTCGGAATCATTCGAAGATTATCAAAAAATCATTCTCACGCATGACATGGGTCTTTTCAAGGAGTTCCGGCGGGCTTTAGGGGCTAATCATCCAGATTGGGAGTGTGTTCGTTTGGAAGGAAAGCCCTCAGATCCAACAGTGTCTTTTCAAAGTGAAAAGTCCGACACCCAGAAAGCCGAGGAGTATCTAAATGGACATCGGCTTGATGAAGCGGCCCTGTGCTTGCGAAAAGCCTGTGAGGACACCGCTAAACGGTTCATTGATCACAATGAAGTTGTCCCTACCAAGGAATTCCTCGGTCTGGCGGATGCCCTCCGTTCAGCACGCAATCGTGTGCTGGCGGGATTTCCATCCGATTTCTACGAAAAGGTGGTTCGCAACACTCCCGCCCAATAT
>CALMKO010000074.1 GCA_937867415.1 uncultured Verrucomicrobiota bacterium
GCGTTTTTTTCGTTGCAGGGATCGTGGGTGGCGTGGGCGATGTGATGGCCGTCGGCAGCCCAGATTTCCATTTCATCGAGCTCGCTGAAGTGGGCGAGACGATCATCGTGAGCTCGCAGCAAGGGGAGTTGTTGTCGCTGAAACTCTTGTTCCAGGGCGATGAACATTTTCAGGCGGCGTGGACTGGCCCAAGATTACGAGATACACAAAGTATCGAAACCTTGCTTTCATTCACAACAAGTCTGCCGCTTCACTCACGTTCAATCATTTCGTTGAATTGATTCCTTTTCTTGCATCTCTCTCGCACTCCATGGCGGCTTGGTGCCCAAGGAAAGCCCATGATTGGAAGAAAACCGCTGTCGCTGGTCCACTCATGGGCTTCGGCGGTTTGGAGAACGCCGCGCCTTGCAGGTTTTGCGTTTCGGCAATTCCTTTTGGTGCTGGGTCTAATGCCTTGCACCAGCGGTGATTTGTGGTTGGCTTCGGCAAGATGGAAATCCTGGTTGTCGAAGATGAGCCGCCGCTGGCGGAGCAGGTTTGCCGGTCCTTGTCGCTGGCAGGGCATACCGTGCAGAAGGCGGCGGACGGGCCATCCGGGCTTCAGTGGGTCCTAAGCGCACGCTTCGACTTGGTGGTGCTGGACGTGAATTTACCCGGCTTTGATGGATTCGAGCTCTTGGCGCGAATCCGTGCGGGGCGGTTTCCGGTGCGGGTCCTGATGCTCACGGCGAGGTCAGAAGTCGGTGACCGAGTGGCGGGACTGAAAGGCGGCGCGGATGACTACCTGACCAAACCGTTTGCGATGGAAGAACTCCTCGCGCGAGTGGCGGTGCTTGGCCGGCGGACGAACACGGTGGAAGCGACGAGCGTGCTGCAAGTCGGAGACTTGTGCATGGATACGGACAAACGCCGAGTGAACCGGGGCGCGGAAAAAATCGAGCTCTCACCCCGGGAGTTTGAAATTCTGCAAATCCTGATGCGCGAACCCGGCCGGGCGTTTTCGCGTGATGAAATTTGTGAGCGGATCTGGGAACGCGAGCACGAGTATGACACGCGGACGGTGGAAATTTTCATCATGCGCCTGCGGAAAAAGTTGGATCGAGCCCATGAGGAATCCATCATCCGCACGATCCGCAGCGTCGGATATATGATGCCTCCATCCCAATGAAAACCTGGTCGCTCAAAGTCAAGGTCGGTGTCTATGCCGCGTTGCTGACCATGGCCGCATTGCTTGCCGGGGTAATGGCGGTGATGGCAGCGCTCTATTTCTATCAGATCTCTGAAATTGATGACGATCTGAAGGGTGATGCCCAGGAGCTGGTTTGGGATATCAAAAACTTTCGTGGGGCGCCCGGCAGTCCGCGTGAGCTGTTGAGCGAGAAATTCATCCCGGTGGATATGCGGGAATACTATCTAATCATTGAGGGGCCGGAGAGACAGATTCTCTACCGCTCCCCCAACCTGCTGGGAGCGGACCTGGGACAAGCGATTGACAAGAGCTGGAGCATGAAGATTCATGGCAAGGATACGAGGGTTTGCGCATGGCGGGTGGATCCCTATCTGGTGCGGGTGGGGGCGAGGCTGAATGTGATCGAACGCTTTCAGAAAAAATTCCTGGTCGGTTTTGCCGCCGGCCTGCCCGCGGTGGGGCTGGTGGTATTCATCGGCGGTGTTTGGTTAGGTCGGCGTGCCGTGGCCCCCGTGGCGCAGCTCAGTGAAGCGGCCGAACGGATCAGCGCAAACCAACCGGAGGAACGTCTGCCGCTACCCGCCGCGCAAGATGAGATCGCCAAGCTCACCCGCGTTCTCAACCGCAGTTTTGACCGGCTGCAACTTTCATACGATGTGGCATGTCGGTTCTCCGCCGATGCATCCCACCAGTTGAAAACACCGGTCACGATTCTCCGGGCTGGCTTGGACCACCTCTCACAGGCCCCGGAGCTCAACGAAGCGCAAGTCCATGAAGTCGCCATGCTAAGGCAGCAAACGAGGCGTTTGGCATCGCTGATTGACGATCTCCTGCTGCTCGCCCAGGCCGATGCCGGCCGGGTCTTTCTGGAGACCGAGGAGCTCGATTTGAGGGACTTGATCCAGAGTGCCAGTGATGATCTGCAGGTCCTGGTGGACGGCAGGGATATCTCGGTGGAAGAGAAGCTTCCAGCCCCCCTGTCCGTCACCGTGGACCGACGGCTGGTGGGAATGATTTTTCAAAACCTGATCGAAAACGCAGCGAAATATACCACACCCGGTGGTGAGATCCACATCACAGGCGGGCGTGAGGACAAGTGGGTGAAGGTCCGGATTTCAAATACCGCGCCTGAGATCTCCGAGGAGAATCGCAAGGTGATCTTCGACCGCTTCCGCCGGGGTGGGATGAATGGCGGCCTGATCAGCGGCCAGGGTCTCGGCTTGAACATCGCCCGAGAGCTCGTGCGTGTCCATGGTGGCGAGCTGGAACTCATGCCAC
>CALMKO010000075.1 GCA_937867415.1 uncultured Verrucomicrobiota bacterium
GCAGCACGGAGGCGTGGGCGACGCTTTCTGCGAGATGATAGAGCACGGTGGCGAGGCCGCAGAATACGATTTATTGAGAGGTGCCTGCGGTGGTGGCGTGATTGATGGCAAAGACAATTCTAGTTATTTTTCTGACACCTAATTTTGCTTGTGGATTAATCTAATTCTAAATCCTTCGCCCTTTTTTCGGTCGGCTTGGATCTTAAACGCACTGATTTTTATTTTAGGTGGTTTGATGGTTCATTCGTTCCAGAATTCTTCGTTAGCCTGGCAGCCTCGTCCTCTTTTGCCAATTCCTCGTGCTCTTCAAGGATGAACTCTTCGAGCTTCTCAAACGCGAACACCAAGTAGAAGAAACTCACAAACGATCCGACGAATAGTCCCGCGCCCAACGCGGCCCATACCCATTCAAACCATCCGTTTTTCGCAAGGAGTCCTCCACTCGCCATCACAGCGGCGGTAAACGTGAATAGCAGCACAAGATTCGTAAGCCTCTTGCCTGCTAACCGAGCTTCCTTGCAGAGTTCTTCCATCCGCCTTGGCCGGGCTTTAAGCTTGAGAACAAAATCAACGACCCGGGTCCGAAGGTTATATGCAGTCACACCGAATGCCGCCGCAACAAAAGCTGCTTTTTGCATCGGTCCTACGACGTCGGGGATCCAGTTCGGGTGTTTCAACCACGCGAAAAGTAACGCGGCAGCGGCGAAAATACCGCAGGCGAATGCCAAAGGGATACGCAACACGCCATCCTGCATCAACTTTCTCATGTGAACACTTTCTTGGATTTGATGGAATCAATGAGCCACTTTGAAAGCTGGTTGAACGCGTCGTCAGTGGACATGTTGCCGTCCGGATGCTGCACAGGTATTTCGTCGGCGATTGTCAATTCACCCTGCTTGATCTTGCTGTCCCCCTTGAGAAAAATCGTGGTTTTCGCATCATCATAGCCACCAAGAGTTTGAGCGAGGTCCCGGATCATGGTTGCTCCAGACTTGTCGCTGTCACCTTGATAGCTGATTTTGATGTCGAGAATGAAGTTCCCTTTATCAGTCGAACGTTTGAAATCCAGCAGCGGCATCCCGATGGCCTTCATAATCTTGTGAACGAGATCATTCTCTTTGATCGTCGTCCTCATTTTCCGTCGTGGGTGATCTGGGTCGCGTTCGGCCACGGGAATCTCTTCTTTTACCGCGCGGAAAGCCCGTTCACCAAATTTGACGGCTTTAACCGCGTGGTCCTTGATCTTATCCATCGCCGACTTCGAGGGGAGATTCCGGAGTTCAAGTGTGGATTGCACTGCCAAATTAGCCTGATCTTGAATCAACCACTTCACGAACGCGTCAAAATCAAAAGCGTCGAATCCGCGGCTTTGAATTAGTGCAACGTGATTTTCACGCACTGCAAAGACGATCCCATGCTCTTGAAGATTGCGCTTTTTTCCATCCCCGTCGACCGGCTCAGCAAGACCTTGCCAAGTTGTCCCGTCGTCCTGATAGCCCATTAGCGGGATCTTTTTCGAAGGTTCATAAGAAACGACCTCACCGCAGAGACATGAATTCCTCGTCGTGAAGATTGTCACGCCCTGATGATAGCTTTCATCGGAAATTAGTTTGCGGGAAATCGGCCTCTTGACGTTTGCAAACGCATCAGTAAGCAACTCTTCCAAGTCCTTCTGATCGTTCTTCCCATCGACGTGACCATCAATGACGAATCTCCTGTAACTTGCTTTCTTTTTGCGGGTGTTCATAGAGATAATTAAAAGCGCTTTCCGCGTTGCGAGGTGTCCCCCACTTGTCTGCTTAACATCTTCCATTCATTTTGAACGTCTCGTTGAATCTCTGCTGATACAATTTCCCGCCTTTTGGCCACATCCCGCTTGGCACAACGAATTAATTCATCGCTGGCTCTTGAAGTTTCTCTATCTGATGACAAATCGGGGGTGTTAGCGCCCTCGAATTTCACAAATCGGATAAACATTTTCTCTAGTTGTATTGGATCTCGGTTCATAATTCACTTATCAATTATTAGTTGCATCCACACTTAATTTCTACTGATCGTGCAAGTTGCCATTTAGCAAATGCTTGTTCTATCAACATCTGAAAAGGTAAAAAGAAATTCTGGGCGAAATCTTCGAGTTCCTCTTCATTGGAGAAACACTTTTTTTCATGAAACTCCAGATTTAGAAAACCAACAAGTTGTCCCGAAACTTTCACGGGAGCCCCAATATAATGCGTCATGGATTTGTGGCGTTTTCGTCCATTGACCCGAAGTTTTCTGGCGTCAGCCACCGTTACCAAACTCCGCCCCTCTTTGATCGCGTGGACGCACTCGTAATTCTTGTGTGTGTCGCCATCAATCAAAATTTCATGGGAATAGATATGGTATTTCGCCGCCGCGATATGAAAAAGGCGTTTTAATGCTGGCCCATGATCAGAGTCAACGTGCTCATACAAAGAAATAAACAAATCTTTTTTGCGAATATTTCCCGCTTTGAAACCTGTTGCGACGTATTCCGTCAGACTCAAAGCTATTCCCTGAGCAAAAGTTGAAAACCGATTTCTGTTGGATATTCCTGATTTGCAACAGCATTTGGCATCCACAACTCTATTGATAAGATCTGTAGTTGTGCTCTGAAATAGGGATATGACTTCCATGAACTTTTCAGTGTCGCTTGTGTCAAATTGGACCTTTCCAAATCGATCCCGAATCAGATAAGCAATCTTGGTAAGGACACAAATGCATATGGAAACTCCTACAATATTTTTGGTTATTGGAATTACGCCCACTAGGAATTCAGCGTGAAAAATCTCCTGCGCGTAGTCAGAAAGCGAAAAGCCTGTGGCACGCTGAATCATTAAATAGCTCGTGCAAATCAGTAGTATTGACTCAATTGTGATTTCGAGTCTTCTGCTTTTGAGGATCTTTTTAAACATGTTGGGGAGGTTTTATCTAGGGAGAAAAATGGGATTCAGGTTACCGTTCATTCAACGCCGGGAGCGCGTTCACGATTTTCATTGTTTCCAGGCTCACGCGGGTGACCCGTTTGATGAGATCCACGATGTAGCGCGGGTTATCGTGTTCGCGGCACCAGTCATTGGGGTCGTTTTTGATGGTGGAGGCTTTGTCGATGGTGATTTGGTAGCGCTCGATGATCCATTCGAGGGCGGGCTTGCCGTTGACGATGTAGTCGTAGGCTTCGAGCGGGATGCCATCGAGGGTGAGGTGGGAGTTGTAATGGATGCGGGTCTTGTCCGCTTTGAGGCCCTCGGCCTTTTGGGCGGGGGTGGGCTTGGCGAAGGTCATCTTGGTGACGTGGAATTGCTTCCAGGGATCGAGGCCGAGTTCGGGGGAGACTTCGGCGAGCGGGTAGGGATCGATGGTTTCGTAGTGGAGATGCCAGTGGGCGAGGTCGCGGCCGGCTTGGGTGAATTTTTGGTAGTCCGCCGCTTCCTGGGTGAGCGGGATGCGCGGGAGCATCTTCTTGAGATCCGAGGAAAAGCGGCTGCGGTATTCCGGGGAATGCAGGATGCCATAGACGTAGTAGAAGATGTCGTCCTTGCTCACGTCCTTGCCGTAGGCTTTGCGGAACTCCGCCAGAATGCCGTCGGTGATGGCGTGGCGGCGACGGTAGCCGTCGATGAGTTCGCCGTCGGATCTATCGAGGGAAAGCTCACCGTCGCGGGGTTCGTCTTTTTCGTAGAGGTAGAGGGGGAAGCAGATGCTTTTAGAAATAACTTCAAGGTCGGGAATGATCGAGGTCATCACACACGAGAAGTCTTTGCTTGCACCTTGGCCAGTTACGCAGATCAAGAGGTTTTCCGTGTCAGGCTTTGGGAAAACTCGCGGGATTTGATAGACGCAGTTATTGAACTGTCGGTTGAAATACGACCGTTGACGAACGAAGGGACGATAAAGTGACACCCGTTCACTCTCCGTTGAGAACGCTCCCTTCTTGCCACGGCGGAGATCTTCTTTGATCTCGCGAGTCCAACTGATTTTCTTCGGATCGGTATCGACGAAACCATCGACCAAGGATTGCAGAACGTCCTTTGATTTCCCTCCATGGAGAGAATGAAATTCTGCAATCTGCTCGTTGTAGAAATCAATCATTCGACGCATGTTTGCTGCGACGGTCTCTTTCGAGAATCCGTAGCACCAATTGTCACGGTTCGTTTTGACTCCACTTGAATAATCCTCGAAGACCGCAAGCTCGCCCTTCTCTTTCGTCCCCAGAAGCATGAAAGACTCAAACGCCGGATCGCGCAGATTGATCCAGTCGTGTTGCTCGTTCGGTTTGAGACGTTGCCAGGCATTCTTGCGATGAAGACCCATGATGCTGCCGAAGTCCGAGACGATGCCCAGCTTCTCCTCGCGGGTCAGGTAGTCGCCGATATCGCGGTAGTAGAGTTCGCAGGTGCCTTTTTTGGCGGGGTTGCGGACGAGGATGGAGATGCCAACTGGCGTGCGGGTTCCCATTCCGAAGACGTTGTCTTTTTCCATGCGGCGCTGCTCGCCAGAGGTCCGGGCGTTGCCGCGAAGGTTGAAGATGTAGATACTGGTGAACTCATCGGCGAGGCAGGCGCGGAGGCCGTCCATGGCATTGCCATCGATGAAGGAACCGTTGGTGACGAAGGCGACAATGCCTTGATCCGCGATGCGGTCGCTGGCCCAGCGGATGGCGCGAACGTAGCTGTCGTAGAGACTGTTCTTGAGCGTGGCGGTGGATTTCTCCGCGTAGGTGGTGCGGATGCGCTCGTCGAGAATGGGATACTTGAGGTTTTTGTTGCCGTCGTTTTCGCTGGTCTGGCCGGAGGAATACGGCGGGTTTCCAGCGACGACGCGGATGGGGGCTTTGCGCTGGCGGGAGACGCGTTTGTTGTTCTCGGGGAACATTTTCTCGTCGCCTGTGGCGTGGTAGTCGCGGGCTTCGGTGAGTTGGAAGGTGTCGGTGAGGACGATGCCATCGAAGGGGACGTAGGTGGTGGCGTCGTGCTTGGGGCCTTTGTAATCGGCCTTTTCCGCGGCTTCGCGCTGTAGGGTGTGGAAGGTTTCCTCGATGTTGATGGCGGCGATGTAGTAGGCGAGGAGGACGATCTCGTTGGCGTGGAGTTCGTGCTGATATTTGCGGAGCAGGTCTTTGGGTTTGATGATGCCGCGTTCGACGCCTAACCGAAGCAGGCGGACGATGAAGGTGCCGGTGCCGGTGAAGGGGTCGATGAGGTGGACGTTTTCGGCGGCGAGAGAGGTTTTGAATTCATTCACCAGCACGTCCTCGACGGAGAGCAGGAGGAAATCGACGATGGGGATGGGGGTGTAAACGATGCCGAGGCGTTCGTGCATTTTGGGGAAAGCTGCCTTGAAGAACTTGTCGTAGAGTTCAGTGATGACCGTTTGTTTGCCTTCGGCGTTGTCGATGCCCTCGACGCGTTCGCGGACGGAGGCGTAGAATTTTTCGAGCGAGGCGGTTTCCTTTTCGAGGGCCTCGTCCTTGAGCACATCCAACATGGACTGCATGGCGCGGGAGACGGGGTTGGCCTCGGAGAAGGCGTAGTTTTCAAACAGCGCATCGAAGACCGGGCGGGTGATGAGGTGCTGGGAAAGCATTTCGATGCCGTCGTCCTGGGAGATGGAGGGGTTGATGTTTTGGTGGAGGCCGTCGAGGAAGGCGGCGAAGGCGGTGGTGTGCTTCGGGTCGCCTTGTTCGAGCAGGAGGCGGATGCGGTCGCTATGGCGCTGGGCGATCTTGGCGACGTCCTTGGCCCAGTCTTCCCAGTAGCGGCGGGAGCCACACTTGAGGACGATCTTGGCGTAGAGCGCGTCTTTCCATGCATCGAGCTCGGGGAAGTGGAAGCCGCCTTGGTGGAGTTCGGCGACTTTGTTTTTCTTGTCGGTGCCGTCGCCATCGGATTTCGAGCCGTCGCCATCGCTGCCGGAGCCGCCGATGCCGATGATCTGGAGGTTTTCCGGGGCTTTTTTGTTCAGCTCGATCTGGTTGATGGTGGCGTTGAAGCGGTCGTCATGGGCGCGGAGGGCTTGGAGGACTTGCCAGACGACTTTGTATTTCTGGTTGTCCTTGAGGGCTTCCTCCGGCGAGACATCGGCCGGGATGCCGATGGGGAGGATGATGTAGCCGTAGGTTTTCTTTTCCTTGGAGCCGCGGGGTGGCTTGCGCATGACGCGGCCGACGGACTGGACGACATCGACGATGGAGTTGCGGGGATTGAGGAAGATCACGGCATCTAGCATGGGCACGTCCACGCCTTCGGAGAGGCAGCGGGCATTGGAGAGGATGCGGCAGCGGTCCGGCTCGGCGGGGGCCTTGAGCCAATCGAGGAGGTGGTTGCGCTGGATGGCGTTGAAGCTGCCGTCCACGTGGTCGAGTTCGCAATTCAGGATGTTTTCCTCGTCGGGGTGGTCGGCCTTGTAGGCTTCGATGAGGTCGGCCATTTGCTGGACGAAGGCTTTGGAGTCCTTGATCGAGCGGGAGAAGGCGACGGCGCGGGTCATGTGGCCGGTATCGCCCTGGAGATCGGCCTCGGTGGCGGCGGAGTGGTCGAGGCGTTTGGCGAGGCCGTTCCAGCAGCCGGTGATTTTCACGGCGTCGTCGAGCTTGAGGGCGTTGTCGGAATCGGCGATCTGGCGTTGGAAGGTCTTGTTGACGTATTTTTCATCCACGGCGAGCACGAGGACTTTGTAATCCGAGAGGAGATCCGCGCCGACGGCCTGGCCGAAGCCGAGGCGGTGGAGTTCCTCGCCGAAGAGGGCGGGATCGTCCATGGAGCAGAGTTCGGCGTTGGCCTCGGCGGCTTTGGTTTTCGCGTCGTCGCCGTAGAGGCGCGGCGTGGCGGTCATGTAGAGGCGCTTTTTGCCTTTGATGAAATCGGCATCGTGGATTTTGACGAAGTGGGATTCGTCCTGACCGGAGAGGGTGACGCCGGTGGTGCGGTGCGCCTCGTCGCAGATGATGAGATCGAAGGCGGGGAGGCCGGCTTTCTGGGCATCCGCAACGGCCTGGATGGAATGGTAGGTGGAGAAGACGACCGTCATGCGGGCCGGGGAGCCGGTTTTCGCGTCCTTGGCGTGGATGGCCTTGTAGGCGCGGACGAGTTCCTTGGCGGAGGTGGTGGCGGGGAAGGCGAGGTCGCTGATCTGGAGGTCGGCGGTGTCGTCATCGCCGGGGGCGTCGCGGTTCGAGCGTTTTCCGATGTTCACATCCGAGCAGACGGCGAGCTGTCTCTTATACACATCTCCGAGCCCACGAGACAGGCAGAAATCTC
>CALMKO010000076.1 GCA_937867415.1 uncultured Verrucomicrobiota bacterium
TAGTCGCGGGCTCGGACGGCCTTGGCCTTCATGGTCACACGGCGCTCGTCGAGTGCCGTGAGTCGGCTTTCAAGCCCGGTGGTCTGATTTTTTGCGAGGGCGTTGAGGGTGATTTGGTATTCGGCGATCACAGGCCGGTATGAGGGGAAGCAGCGGTAGCTCAGACGGACCAGGGCGTCCTGGGCCAAGCGGACAGCTGCAACGCGCTCGGCGTCAGTGAGTCCGGAAAGCTCAGGCCAGGTATTGAGTTCCTTCTGAAGGAGGATGCCTTCTTCCGTGCGGATGTTAAAGCGGAGGGCCTCGGCCAGGGCAGCCTCGGTTTGGAAGATGGTGAGAACATCAGTGGCGAGATTCTGGCCGCCGATGTTTGCAAGCTGGAGTGCCCACCACTTGGAGAGGCTTGTCTCTGACAAGTTGAGTTCGGGGAAATGTTTTCTGAGCAGGGCTGGCATTTCGCCTTGGTAGGAGGCGACTTCGGTGAGGAACGAGCGAAACCCGTCCTTACCTTGCGATTGTTGCAGGAGGGCCATGACGAGTGCCCCTGAGGAGACGCGGAAGGCGGCTCGCATGGCCGCGTCCATTTCTTCGAAATTCCGGTCGGTCATCGCGAAGACGTCATCGATTTTAAACAGGCCGCCGGTTTTGAACAGAGCTTCATAAAGGCGGCGGTCGCTTTGATTGAGTCTCCATGCGGTGGCTTCCCGCAGGCCGTCCACGAGCCACGGCGGCACCAGAAATGGAGTGTCGGATTCTTTGGTGGTGCGGTTCCTGAGGGTTCGCTCATAAACCAACGCGGAAGTCGCGGCGTATTTGAACCGTTCCTGTTCGATGCCGCGGCTCAGGTGGACATCGAGCCTGATTTCATAGCCCACCTCGCTCCAAAAGATGGCGAGCGCCGAGGTGCGGGCGGGCATGGGGTCGCCGCGTCTGCCGTGGAGCAGGATATGGATGGGGACCTTCCAGGCGTCCTCTTCCGAGGTGTGCTTCAAGAGCTCGTTTTTGGCGTCTTCGCAGAGCGAGGCATAGGCGGAGCGGTCCAGCGGATCGCCGCCAGTGATGCGGAATTGCAAACTATGGCTGACGACGCGGTCCTGCCCCGCAAGTTTCATCCCGGTCGGAGGTTCCGCGACTTGGATGGCGCGTGGAATTTCCTCGGCCCTTAGCCAGGGAAAACAAAGAACGCCGGATACCAAGAGGCGAAGGATCATTTCATCAAAACGATTGAGGCATCCCCTGGTCTCCAAGCGGTTCCCGGGGGTCAAGAACGATCTCGCCTTTCTCCAGATGAATCCGTGACATTTCTTGGAAGCTTAGCCGGACTTCGTCAGAAAACAAGCCCGCGAGTTTTTGGTAGGCGGGCATGACCAGGATCAGAAACCCTTGGGGAATGACCAATTTGCCAAAACGACCGCCCCGCGGAGGATTGGGGAAATCCGGGTGATAAGGACCGCCGTGGAGTTGGATTTCGGTCGCCGTGCCCTGCATGCCCTCGACGCGTTCCACTTGGAGAAACATCGAGACCGTGAAGGGCTTGCCGAGAAAACTCCGTGCCATGATCACTTCCGCATGGCCTTCTTCCAAGCGTATCCACACCCGATCAAGGGTGACCTTGCCTTCCAGAAAACCCGCCTGCTTGGTCACCAGCGTGCGCCCGAGCCATTGATTGATCTCCGCCTGGGTCAAGGTGACCTTGTAGCCTCGGTCAATCGCGCTTTGCAAAACCTTCTTGATGTCCCGCCCTGGCTCGGCTGCGGCTATTGGACTAGACAGGTCGCTGAGGTCCTGCGGCTGCAGGGCGAGGTAAACAGCAGACCCAAGCCCGCCCGCCGCCGCCAACAAAATCAGCAGAAGCAGTTTGGAAAAACAACCGCCCCCGGAACGGCTTGGAATGGAATCGCTCATGGGTTTTGGAGTCCGGGTAAGGCTTAATCAGACGACTTGGCGGGCGCGGGAGCAGCCGCTGGCGCCGGTGCGCTTGCCGCCCCCTCCGCCTTGGCACCCGCTTGGTAGGAGGACGAGCGGTAGTCGGTTTGGTAAAACCCCGCACCCTTGAAAATAATCCCGCCGCCCGTGCCGAGCAAGCGCTTCACCTGACCGTCGCAGCCTGCCACCGGACAATCCGTCAGCTTCGCATCATTCATACTTTGAAACACCTCGTAGCGGTGATGGCATTTTTGACACTCGTAATCGTAGTTTGGCATAACTTCTGGCGGGTTTTGTAACACGTTCCCCCCACTGTGCAACCCCGGTGTGGGATTTCGCGTGCCGTCTGCCCGAAGATCTGGTTGAGTCTGCCGCATGCCACCCCGCATCAAGACCGTCGCCTCGATCACTGTAGAAACGTTTTTCGAAGCCCACGCCACTTCGCTGGGCCTTACCCTGCTCGGTGAAAAAGTTGGCTTCGACCGACTGATCAGCGAGCCGGCCATGAACCGTCCCGGCCTGGCTCTTGCGGGATTTTTCTCCTACTTTGCCAAGAAGCGCGTCCAGGTCCTCGGGAATTCCGAGCTTTCCTATCTCAAGAAACTCCCCGAGCCCATGCGCATCGACCGGTTCCGCCGCATGTGTGACCGCGAGATCCCCTGCCTCGTGGTCGCCCGCGGCTCCACCTTGGATAAAAATCTCGCCCAAGTCGCCAACGACCATGGCATCCCCGTTTTCGGCACTTCCCACGTGACGATGAATTTCCTCAACACCGCCACCATCCGTCTCGAGCATCAATTCGCCCCCAGCGTCACCATGCACGGCTGCATGGTCGATATGCGCGGCGTCGGGGTGCTCATCATCGGCAAAAGCGGCTCGGGAAAATCGGAAACCGCCATCGGCCTGCTGGAACGCGGGGCCTCGCTCGTCGCCGATGACATGGTCCGCATCAAATACGTCGGCGGCGATCTCGTCGCCACCTCCCCGGACCTCTCCCGCGGCTACATGGAGATCCGCGGCATCGGCATCATCAACGTGGCCAACCTCTACGGCCTCGCCTCGATCCGTCCGGACAAGCGGCTCGACCTCGTCGTCACGCTCAAGCCCCAGGCCGACCTCAACGAGGTGGACCGTGTCGGACTCCAACAGAAAACCTACGAAATCCTTGGCCAGCAAGTCGTCCATGTGGAAATCCCCGTCGGTCCCGGGCGCGACACCGCACGCATGGTCACCATCGCCGCCCTCGATCAACAGCTCCGCCGCCTCGGCTACAACATGGCCGACGAGTTCAACCAGAAATTACTCCATCACATGTCCAGCGGCCATGGAACCCACGGCGTCTAACAGTCAAGGCTTCGCGATCTTCCCGCTTGCCACATCCCGCCGGCGGCACACACTCGGCTCGTGAAGGTTCTCATCACCGCTGGTCCCACTCGTGAGCCGATCGACCCGGTTCGCTACTTGACGAATCGCTCGTCCGGGAAAATGGGTTACACCCTGGCGGGAGCTTTCGCCCATGAAGGTCATTCCGTTCTTCTCATCTCCGGGCCCACGCATCTCGATGTCCCGGCCAATGTCGATTTCATCCCGGTGGAGACCGCCGCAGACATGCATGATGCGGTTTCCAAGCATATCGGCCGCATGGAGATTGCTGTTTTTGCCGCCGCCGTGGCGGACTACACCCCCATTTGCGTCGAGCCTCAGAAAATCAAGAAATCGGGCGATACCCTCACACTCCAGCTCACCCGCACCGCCGACATCCTCGGCTCCGCGCGGCATGCCTTCGGCTTCACCGGCACGCTCGTCGGATTCGCCGCGGAAACGGAAAACCTCGAGTCAAACGCCCGTGACAAGTTGATCCGCAAGCATTGCGATCTCGTCGTCGCCAATGATGTCTCGCAGCCGGGCATCGGTTTTGACTCGGATCACAACCAAGTCCTTCTCGTCTACCCCGCTCACACCCACCCGCTCCATCTCGCCTCCAAACACGAACTCTCGATGCAACTCGTCGAGCACATCACCCATCTCGCCCGGACCAAACGCCCATTCCATCTTCCATGACTGATCTCGAACTCGCCACCCACGCCGCCCTCGAAGCGGGAAAACTCCTCCGCAAACACTTCGGCAGCGACGCCGTCGTTGATGAAGCCTCCGACCACGACATCAAGCTCGCGCTCGACAAGGAGTCCCAGGAACTCATCACCACCATTCTGTTAGGCGCTCGCGAGGGCGACGCGCTCTACGGGGAAGAAGGCATCGCCGGCAACCAGGCATCCTCCCGGCAATGGATTGTCGATCCCATCGACGGCACGGTGAACTACTACTACGGCATCCCCCACTTCTGCGTCTCCATCGCCCTGCGGGTTGAGGGCGTGATCGTCGTCGGCGTCATTCATGACCCCATGGTCGGGGAGACCTGGACCGTGGAAAAAGGCAGCCCTGCACTTCTCAATGGCAAGCCCACACAGACCAGCCAGCGCAGTAAGCTCGGCGAGTCCATCCTCTACGTGGGTTGCGGGAAAGACGATGATGCCCTGCGCACCGGCATCGACCGCTTTCACAGGGCATCCCTCCGCGCCCGCAAAATGCGGATGATGGGATCCGCCGCCCTCGGCATGGCCTACATCGCCAGCGGCAGGATCGACGGCTACATCGAGTCCCGCATCTCCCTCTGGGACATCGCGGCCGGCCAGCTTCTCGTCGAGACCGGCGGTGGAAAAGTCGAGCTCACCCCGGTCCCCGGGTATGAAGACGCCTACTCCATCGTCGCCAGCAACGGCAAGATCCCCATCGAAGAGATTCTATAATTTTAAATCTCAAATCTTAAGTCCCCCAGATGACAGGCATCGGTTACGACGTTCACCAGTTCGCAGAAAACCGCCCGCTTGTGCTCGGTGGGGTGACCATTCCGCACACTCACGGCTTGGCAGGACATTCCGATGCGGATGTCCTCTGCCATGCCATTGCAGATGCGGTGCTTGGGGCGATGGGTGAGCCTGACATCGGCTACTATTTTCCGCCGGGCGATCCTGCCTGCAAGGGCATTTCCTCGCTCAAGATTCTCGAAAAATGCCGCGAGCTCGCCGCCCAAGCCGGGTTGAGAATCGTCAACGTGGATTCCACCCTCATCGCGGAAGCGCCCAAAGTCCTGCCGCATCGCGAGGCCATGCGCGCCAACATCGGCGCGGCGCTTGGCATCCGTCCCGAGCGGGTCGGCATCAAGGCCACGACCAACGAGACCATGGGATTCGTGGGCCGCAAAGAAGGCATCGCCGCCATGGCCGTCGCGCAGGTGGAGGAAATCGGATGATCGCGTCGATGCTTGTAGCGGCGCCTCTATGAGCGCAGGAGCGAAAGAAAAAGCGGGAACCACCTC
>CALMKO010000077.1 GCA_937867415.1 uncultured Verrucomicrobiota bacterium
TGCTGATGCGAGGCGTTGTAGGGGTGGGTCTATGACTGACCGAGTGAATGAAGAGGTGGTTCCGCTTGCTCATGCGAGGAATGAAAAGGAGGATATGATTCCCCGTTGGATGGCGAGCGGTCTGTTATGGGCAGAAGCAGGCTTCCGCAGGATCCGTCACGCCGAGGATCTCCCCCGGCTGGCGTCCGCGCTGGCGCTCTCCACCCCGTCCTCGGCCCCGGCTAACGCCGCAGCCTCGTCCTTCGTTGCGAGCGCCAGCGCGGAGAAACTTGCCCCTTGTCTTTCATCCACCAAATGACCAACCTAACTCCATCCAGTCGCCGCCAGTTTTAACGATTTGAGGGACATCCCTGGAATCCACGTATTTCATGAATTCTAACGGATGATTGCGGGATGAAACAAGTGGTGCTCAAGGATCCGGGAGTGGCGGAAATGCTGCATGGTCGGTTGCGCTGTTTTACGGATGGAGGGGTGATCTGGAGCGTAAGGCCATTTACGGCAGCAAGCCGGTGGGTGCTGGATTGGATTTGAAATTAGTATTTATTCGAAAAGTTTGATTCGAGAGGCAGAGGACTGGCGAAGGGATTTCTTGATGTCCAGGGTGGCTTGGCGGGCTTTGAGTGCCTGGAGGGCGGCGAGGATTTCAGGCTTTGCCTGTTCGAAGGTGCGGGCTTCCGCAGCTTTGCGGGCGGTGACCTCGACGAGGTGCCAGCCGAGCTTGGTGCGGATCAGTGCGGGTTGGTTCGTGGAAAGGGAGAATACCGGCGCGGCGAAGTCAGCTGGAAGCCGGTCGGCGGTCATCCAGCCAAGTTCGCCGCCCAGGTCCTTGGTGGCGGGGTCTTCGCTCCATTCTTTGGCGAGCGTTGCGAAGTCCTGCCTTTTTTCCATGAGTGCGCTGAGGGCCTTGTCGAGCTTTTGTTTTGCCTCCTCAGGAGGATGGTCGAGGGTGGGAATGAAGATGTGGCGCGCTTTGATCCGGATGGGTTGGGATACTGCGGCTTGATTCTCCTCGAACCAGTTTTGCGTTTCTTGTTCTGTGACTTGGATGGTTGGAGAGATGCGCCGGGTGAGCCACTTTTCTTGCTGAATGTTGGCGGCGATCCGTGCGCGGAGGTTTGCTTCGGTTGGGATACCTTGTGTTTTCATGGCGCTTTCGAGAGCTCCTTTGGTTTCAAACCGACCCACGAGGCGGCGCAGCCTTTCGTCGATCTCCGATTCGCTCACGATGATGGCGGGTGAGTCAGCAGCCACTTGGATCCGAAGCAGTTCGTGGTCGATGATCCCGTCGAGCGCGGCCTTACGGGCGATGGCGAGTTCCGCGGAGGCAAGGGTGGTGATGGATTTTCCTTCTAACCAGAGCTGTTCGGTCAGCGCGCGCTGGACTTGGCTGCGAGTGATCTCAATGTCACCCACGAGAGCTGCTAGATTTTCGGGGCGAGGGTGGAGCCGGCGGTGAACCGGACCGTGGATGACCAAGAGATCCGCAATCAAGTAGATTGCGGCGAGAATCGGGACGGCGTGGAGGGCGGCTTTCATGTCAGAGCACAGCGGCCGCTGATTTCCGGGTGTTTAGCGAATCTCCACGGTGGTGCCGGGACGAATCAGGTTCGGAAGGCGGACGGCGTCCCAATTGGCGAGGCGGATGCAGCCTGAGCTGCGGGCGCGCCCGATGGTTTCCGGGTCGGAGGTGCCGTGGAGGCCGATGCCAGGCTTGCTGAGACCACACCAGAAGACCCCAACGGGGCTGTTTGGGCCGGGGGGGATATTGAGCGCTTCCGAGTCTGCGCTACGCTTGCCGGTATCCAGTAGTTTTTGATCGTAACGCCAGTGTGGGAGCTCGACGGAGTTTCTCACTTGCCAGGTCCCGAACTTGATGAACTGCGGTTTGCCGGGTGTGATTGGAAACGACGCGATCAATCCGCGGTTCGGGCGGCTGGTCATGGTGGTGCCTTGCGCGCCGGGTTCCGCGCCGGGTTCCGCGACGATCAGGGCGGCCGGTGCGGCTTCGAAAATACGCACTTGGTTGATTTTGGTATCCACCACGGCGTGGCGCTGGCTCATGACTTCGTCGGTTTTGTAGCCGGCTCCCGTTAGGTTCTCGATGGTAAATGGATGGACATTGGGAACGATGATCGAGTCATGCGGCTTGAGGTTATTCATCTTTGAGCTGCCGTTGAGAAGTGCGAGATAGGGGACGTCGCTGTGGTAGCGCTCGGACATGAATTCGGCATAACTCCGGTAGCTCATGCGCTTGCGGGAGGCTTGAAGGGACTTTTTGGTGGGAAGGGAAGGATCGACCCAGGCGGTTGCGGAGTCCGGGACGATGGCCATGGCGAGCGGGTTGGGAACGGCCTTGCGAGCGGCGGTGTTGACGGCAACCCAGTCATTGATGGGGTAACCGTTCACCTCGTTCCAGGATTGGACGGCAAGCTCGGTAAAGCGGCCCGGTTTACCATCGATGACTCCGGGGCCGAAGTTCCCTTGATCGAGAAAAATCTGGAGGCGCACCGCATCCTCGCCAGTGGGTTTCAGGTCGAGGGGGGTGGCTTGGGAGGCGGTCTCAAGTGGAACGGCCTTGATGATGGGTGCGGCTGGTTTTACCAGCACGGGCGGTGCGGTGGGGG
>CALMKO010000078.1 GCA_937867415.1 uncultured Verrucomicrobiota bacterium
GTCTTGTGCTTGGTGGTGGGCGTCGTGGTCGCCGCTTGTCGCGCGTGGGTTCCTACCCCGCAAAATTAGATTTGGAACTTTCTGGCAGATTGGAGGATTTATGATTAAGCTCGCCGTGGCTGATGACTTCCGCGGAACCAAACAAGCGCTTTAAGATCGAACCTGTGCTGGGTGGTCTGGCCTTGTTGCTTTTGCTGATCGGTTGTTTTTCCGTGCTCAGGCCGTTCATGACCGCGTTGTTGTGGGCGATGATCCTGACGTATTCGTTGCACCCGTTGCAGCGGAGTTTCACCCGCTGGTTCCGGGGGTCTCGGACGCTGGCAGCGTGTTTCGTAACCCTGACATTGACGGTTTTATTGGCTGGGCCGATTTTTTTGATCGGGCTGAGTCTGGCGCAGGATGGCAAGGATTTGACGGAGGCGACGCGCAAGTGGTTCATGGCCGCGCCGGATCAGGCGCCTGCGTGGGTGGCGCAAACGCCATTGGTGGGGAAGGAGTTGGCGGGCTACTGGGCGAACTTTGCGGAGGATCGAAGCCGGTTGATGGAGCAGCTCGACAAGGAGGTGAAGACGCCGCCTCTCCGGCCGAAGTTGGTGGTGGAGAGTGAGAACGGGTTAATCGTGCGGGATGCGCCGCCACCCCTGGAGGATGGGGATCCGAAGGAGGCCGTTGAGGAGAAGAAGGCGGGCACTCCGCATGTGGTGGTCTTGTTAGGGCAGTTTCTGGTGTGGGCGCGGACGGGATTGATCGCCGTGGGAATCGCGGTCGGGCAGGGGATCACGCAGGTTTTGCTGAGCGCGTTTCTGGCGTTTTTCCTGTTGCGGGATGCTTCGGTGCTGGGTGATCGCTTGTCGATTGTAGCGGATCGACTGGCAGGCGTTCGCGGCAGGCACCTGCTCAAGGTTGCGGGAGATACGGTGCGGGGCGTGATTTACGGGATCCTGGGCACAGCGATCGTCCAGGCCTTCGTGGCGGGCTTGGGATTCTGGATCGCGGGGGTGCCGGGAGCGGTTTTGCTTTCGGTACTGACGTTCTTTTTCGCGGTGATTCCCTTTGGTCCGCCGCTGATCTGGATTCCTGCATCGTTGTGGCTTTTCACCCAGGGCGAGCCAGGATTCGGGGTGTTCCTTGCCTTGTGGGGCTTGTTGGGAATCAGCAGTGTGGATAACTTTTTGAGACCATTCCTGATCAGTCAGGGGAGCAAGATGCCCTTCATCCTGATTTTTTGCGGGGTGATCGGCGGCGCGCTTGCCTTCGGGTTGGTGGGGGTTTTTCTGGGGCCCACGTTGCTTGCGGTGGGCTTCCGCTTGATTGATGAATGGTCGTCCCAGCCGGTCGATCCCACGCCGGGAATGTTCGTTGAGAGCACTTCGGGATTGCGCGATGAGGCTGGATCAGTCACATCGCTGCATGGCGGTGAGTCCTTCGGTGTTAGGTAAAGTCCTTGAGGTTTTCGAAAGCAATTTCCGGGACCGTGGTGAGCTTGGTGCATCGATCAGCATCTGGTGGGACGGCGTGGAACTGATATCGACCGGCCACGGCTGGTGTGAGCGGGAGCAAGTCCGCTCATGGACGGTCCGGACCTTGGTGCCGGTTTATTCCGCGACCAAGGTGCCTGCTGCGGCGACCTTGCTGATGGCCTTGGAAAGTCGCGGGCTCCATGCGGAGACGCCGGTGGCGGAGGTCTGGCCGAGGTTTCCGGTGGCGGGTGCAAGTTTCGCCCATGTGTTATCCCATCAATGCGGATTGGCGGTGTTGGATCAAAAGGTGAGCGTTTTTGATCATGCGGAGGTGGTTGCTGCCCTTGAAGCGCAGAAGCCCGAATGGGCCTTGGCCACCGCGCAGGGATATCATCCGCGGACTTTCGGGGCGTTGTTGGACGAACCGGTGCGGCGGCTGACAGGCAAGCCGCTGGGTGTGTATTGGCGGGAGGCGATCGCGGAGCCGCTGGATTTGGATTTCTGGATCGGCCTGCCGGAATCCGAGTGGCCGCGGGTGGCCAAGCTCTATCCGGGCAAGGCCAGCAAGGATGATTTGGCGGACGCCTTTTACAAGCATCTCACCACGTCGGGGACTTTCACGCGCCATGCGTTTTCATCGCCGCGGGGACTCCACGCCATTCATGAGATGAACGAGCCTCGCGCCTGGTCCGCTGGCTTGCCGGCGCTGGGTGGAGTGGGAACTGCGTCGGCGCTGGCGAAGTTCTATCAGGCGGTCATCGGTGCGATCGCGAGTCCGGTTTCCGCTGCGATCAGACATGCATTGGCGACGCCCCGATGCTCTGGAGATGATTTGGTGTTGCTGAGACCCACGACATTCACCTGTGGTGCGCAGCAGGATCCTGTGGATGAGGCGGGCCGGAAAATCCGCCACATTTACGGGACATCTCACGCCGCATTCGGTCATCCGGGGGCGGGCGGGAGTCACGGGTTCGCGGATCCGGCAACAGGGATCTCGTTTGCTTATGTGATGAATCAAATGGACCTGAGCGTCATGCCGGGTGTGAAATGCCTCAAGATGGTGGAGGCGTTGTTTTCTGAGTGCTAGAGTCGGGCAGGCTCGCGAGCGGGCAGGGGAGGTGCCGGATCGCCGCTTGACCGACTCGGGTGATGGAATCCACACTCGCCGCCATGCGCATTCTTACCGGACTCCAACCCAGCGGAAAACTCCATATCGGAAACTATTTCGGCGCGATGGAGCCTGCGGTGCGCCTTCAGGACCAGGGCGAGGCATTCTATTTCATCGCGGACTATCACTCGATGACCTCCTCTCAGGACCCGGTGGCCTTGCGGGAAAACGTGCGTGAATTGGCGATTGATTTCCTCGCTTGCGGGCTGGACCCGGCGCGGGCGGTTTTTTTCCGGCAAAGCGCGGTCCCGGAGGTCAATGAATTGGCGTGGCTGCTCTCGACCTTGTGCCCGATGAGTCTGCTGGCGAAGTGTCACTCGTATAAGGACAAGGTCGCGCAGGGCATTGCGGCAAGTCATGCGCTGTTTGCCTACCCGGTGTTGATGGCTGCGGATATCCTGCTTTACGATTCCAACAAGGTGCCGGTGGGGAAGGACCAGAAGCAACATTTGGAAGTGACCCGCGATCTGGCGGTCAAGTTCAACGAGGCCTACGGTGAGGGGACGGTGGTATTGCCCGAGCCGATCATCCGTGAGGAGACGGCGATCGTCATGGGGCTGGACGGGCGGAAGATGAGCAAGAGCTATGGCAACACGCTGCCGATTTTCGGCGAAGAGAAGCCATTGAAGAAGCTGGTCATGAAAATCACCACCGACTCGACCCCGGTGGAGGATCCGAAGCCAGTCGAGGGCTCGACGATTCTGGCGCTCTATCAGCTATTCGCCGAGGCGGGTGCCTATGAGGCCATGGTGGCGGATCATGCGCGCGGCGGCGTGGGTTATGGAGATTTCAAGAAACGGCTGGCGGAAGCGTATTGGGATTATTTCGCGCCGATGCGTGCCCGGCGTGAGGAAATCCTCGCGGATCCTGGCTTTGTGGATGAGGTGCTTGCAGCGGGCGCGCTGCGCGCGCGAGAAGAAGCGGGCAAGGTCCTGTCGCGGGTGCGGCGGGCGGTCGGCTTGACGGCGTGAGGGTGAGTAAGTGCGGCCGTCGTGTGGAGACGCGTCAATTTTCCCCCGCTTTTGGGACAATCGTGAGGGAAAGTGCGATTTCTGCAATTTTCAGGTTGTCAAAGTTCCCGGAGCGATTCTTACTGCCGCCCCGCCCGCGAGGGTGGTCGAAGTTAATGGCCCGATAGCTCAGTCGGTAGAGCAGTGGATTGAAAATTCACGTGTCGGCGGTTCAAATCCGTCTCGGGCCACTTTCTTACTCAATAGGTTATCAAAGAAAAAGCCTAACGGTTGAAATGAGCGGTGCAGTTATTCCGCAGGAACCGGACGGGCAAATACCGGGAAAAACCATCCTGCCCGGCGCTTCGATGATAGGAACCGCTCATGGAAGGACGCTGAAATTCTGGCCTGCGGATCGCGTGGTTCAAGCGCTGCTGTGAAGCCTTAGCATTTTACTCAATCTAATTAGGATTCGTTCGCGCGCGGATTTCGCCCGCCCGCCGAATTGTGAGCAATGCGGTTCCCGGCGCCGTCACCAACTGGAGCGGCGGCGGAAATCAAATCCTGAATGCGCAGCCATCGGCAGCGCGTCCGAGAAACTCCACGTCGTCTCCGGTCAACTCGCGCTAGGTCGAGTCGCTCACGGTGATTTCCTCGTCCTTGGAAACGTGCCTGGGCGAGCATCCGAGCGGGCGGCAAATCATGTCCCTGAGTTGAGCGGATCCGGGCCTGGCCTCGGTCGAGTGGCGAGGAGGTCCAATTAGTGAGCGGTGCTTGCATTGTGTGATTGGTTTGAAAGTGAAAACCCCCGCTCCCCATGTCTTGAAAGAGGGGGTGCTTGCTGAAATCACAGCGGAAGAGTTGCAGGCCGTCGTGGCCCCTGCAGGCACCACCGATGCCGTTGCTGTAGAGCGTATGCAAAACGCGAAAGCATTCTGGCGATGGAGTGCAAGCAAGGGGTGGTGCAAAGCCGAAACCTTCAAAGGTCTGGACCTGCCGAAAGCCAG
>CALMKO010000079.1 GCA_937867415.1 uncultured Verrucomicrobiota bacterium
CTGCTCATGACGAACTCTTTGCCTGGAGCTACCATGATCGTGGCCGCTGACATCACGTCGCTGAGGCCGGATTTTCCCAGAGTTTCCAGGGTGTTGGAAACGTCGGATTCCTCCCAGGCTTCGGCATGCTGCAGGGTGTTCCTCGCGTTGGTGGCAAGGCTGTCCAGTCCCGTCGCGGCAATGTCCTCGGCGCCCATGTCGATGAGCTTACTCTCGATCTTGATGGAATCATAATCGCGGCCGCCGGGGTGGCGGATGATTTCCGGCTTTAGGATCGTGAACTGGCTTCTGCCCTCCAGCGTCTTGTATCCACCGGTGACGATCGATTGGCCTGGCATGACCTCCGTTTTAAACATCGTGCTGGCCATGTCCTGTGAGAGCGGCGCGGAGATTTCCTCAAGCTGCTTTTCAATCGATGCGGTGCGTTCCTTGCGTGCTGCTTCGAGCGGGTCATCAGAGCGCCGCGTGCTGCGGCGTGATCTGTTGTCGGATTCTGCGGGGCCGGCTTCGGTTCTATTACTGGAAACGGCGGACGGACCCGGTTCGGGTGCCGTTTTGGAAACATTCTGCTCCAGTTTCCCGATACGTGTTTGTTGGTAAGCGATGATCGCCAGCAGTGATAATACAATCATTGCGGTGAGTATGCGGGGCAGGGGAGAATTGGAGGCGGAGGTCATGACAGATTTATTCATAAACGAGTAGAGCGGTGGCGGTGCAGGGGGCGGAGGATTTGAAGCGAATCCAATAGGCTTGGAAATCCTCGGGGAAGGTGTGGGTGGTTTCAGTGGCGGGTTTCACTTCGAGCGATTGGTAAGTGATTGAACAACTTCGATAGAGGACTTTCTGCCTTTCCAGCAAGGGGCGAGGTTACTTGCCTTTCAGAAGCGATCGGCGCCACTTCTGGGGCTGGTAGAGCGGGTCGCTTCACCAGAGTGGAGACCGAAGGTGCGCCTGTCGCGGGCTGCGAAACGCGAGGATTCGCCAACCAATACCGATGGCAAGGCAAGCAACCCGATGATGGGGTAATACACTCTCTTCATGGCAATCTTATGTTTGATCGGAACTGTTTGCTTAGTTTGTTGGAGGTTCGCTGGCTGGTGGATCGCGCTGTTCGATGCGCGTCTCAAGCACCACGCCGGAGCCGGTGGGTGAGATGGTGGCGATGCCTTTCAGAACGTAGGAACCGGTTTCGTTGGTGCCGATGCTCATCATGAACTCGGTGCCTGGCGTGACCATCACCTCGGGTGAGGACATCATGTCGCTGACGCCCGACTTTTTCAGGGTTTCCATTGTATTGGAAACGTCGGATTCCTCCCAGGTTTCGGCGTGTTGCAAGGTGTTCTTTGCGTTGGTGGCAAGGCTGTCCATACCCGTCGCCACAATGTCCTCGGCACCCATGTCGATGATTTTGGCGGCGATCCTGATCGAGTCGTGACCGTTCCGGTTGATGATTTCCGGTTTAAGGATCGTGAACAGGCTCCTGCCCTCCGGCGTCTTGTATCCTCCGGTGACGATCGATTGGCCTGGCATGACCTCCGTTTTAAACATCGTGCTGGCCATGTCCTGTGAGAGCGGCGCGGAGATTTCCTCAAGCTGCTTTTCAATCGATGCGGTGCGTTCCTTGCGTGCTGCTTCGAGCGGGTCATCAGAGCGCCGCGTGCTGCGGCGTGATCTGTTGTCGGATTCTGCGGGGCCGGCTTCGGTTCTATTACTGGAAACGGCGGACGGACCCGGTTCGGGTGCCGTTTTGGAAACATTCTGCTCCAGTTTCCCGATACGTGTTTGTTGGTAAGCGATGATCGCCAGCAGTGATAATACAATCATTGCGGTGAGAATGCGGGGAAGGGGAGATTTGGAGGCGGAGGACATCATCTGTTTGGGTTGGGAGTCGCGGTTGGATTCAGGATGAAAATCGGATTCTTAGCTGGCGATCCGACCTGCACATGAAGGCAGCACTCAGCAAAAGATTTTTCCTTCACCGCGGACGAACGTAACGCGAAACGATGAAAACTTGCTTCAAATCTGAGCCCGGAGCGTGAAAAGGCTGTGATTTTCGCAAGATTGGGGAAGCAGTCAGGGAGAAAGTTCCGGCTACGGATCGGTGATCGTACGGGTAACAACCGATCAATAAGACGAATTCTCGTTACGTTGGGGCCTGCTTGTGGAAATAACCCAGGGTTCTAAACGCCCCGTAGCGCCTCCCCAATGGTTACTACCGAACCGGTCAAAAATTTCAACCAGAACATCCTCAAGCGAGAACCATGAAATCACCCGTTGCCGATGCCTCCAGGCCGATGAAGCCCTTTGAGAATTTCTGCACCTTGGGTGGCCCACGCCACAGGCTTGCGTGCTCGCTGTTCGCAGGGTTGGGTTTTCTCATGGCAGGGTCGCCACTTGATGCGCAGGTCGCGGACGGCAGCGGGCACCTTGCCACGCGATTTCAGAGCCAACAGACAGTGCCGACGCCAATGCGCCAGATGATCTTCTACGCAATGACCGAAGCGGAAACCATCGATGCATCGCTGACACGCAAAAGTCTCGAGGATATCAAAGCAAAAGGATTCGACTCGATTTATCTGGAGTATCGAAACACGATGGCCCCGATTGATTCGCCGCGGTTCAAGGCGGCAGTGGATCGGATCTTCGCGGAGTGCGAGAGACTGCAACTGCGGATTGTGCAGGATCTCAATCTCACTCTGCTTCGCGCGAACCTAGTAAAGAATCAGCCGGAAACCTTCACCGACTCACTGAGCATGCAGGAGGTTCCTGTGAAGGGGGGGCGCTTCACGCTTGAAGTTCCGGACGGAGATTCGTCGGCACGAGTGCTGGAGAATGCCTGGATGCTCGGTCAGAAAGACGGCCTCACGCATCCCGAGGAAGTCGGTGGACGCTGCCGCCTGCTGGAACAAATGAGCGAGGGCGGTGGATGCGCGATGACTGAGGCGCGAGGCCGAGCGACCACACGCCAACATTGGCAGGTCGAGGGAGTGGAAGACGGAACCCTGCTGGTCGCCCTGCGCGACCGATTCCGGTATGAATTCCGCGATCTAGGTCATCCGGGGTTTGTGGAGCCGATCAACTGGCTCTGCGATTTTGCTTCGGGTCGCGGAGCGGCAGGTGTGGTTTGGGACGAGCCACACTTCGGATTTGATTTCCTCAACAATGCCTATCCGGTCAGCGACCGGCTTTACGCCGAGTTTGCCACCCGCTTTGGTTACGACCTGCGGCCGCGGATGATCGACCTATGGCGGGATGTGGCGGGGCGCGATTCCGGCCATGTGCGGCTTGATTTTGCAGAGCTACTTGAGTCGCAGTTGGTGGTCCATGAAAAACGGTTCAAGGATCGGGCCAAGGCGGACTCCGGTCTCGGCCAGGGAAAACCGGATTTCTTCATCGGCATCCATCGCACCATGCACGAGGAACTTGCCGATGATTTCCGAATTGGCTCGGTGGATTACTTCCGGCACAACCAGAATCTGACCGCAGGTTTCACTGACTCGGTGTTCGAACGCGAGGACAGCATGGTGACGATGAACCTGATGGCGAGGGCGCTCGGACAACTCAGCAGCAGCCGGACATCATGGAACAACTCGTGGGGGTTCAGGCCAACCGATGAACATCTGGATTACTACCTTCGTCTGTTGGGCTGTCTCAAGAACGGATGGATTGGTCATGCGTATCACAACAGCGTCATGTTCGGCCCGGGCTACCCCCATCATCCAACCTGGAAGGGTATGTCCGATCGCCTCGCCGTTCATCGCGGATTGATGGACAACCTGGCAACCGCATCGCCCGCACCCGACACCGCCATTGTCTATCATTGGCGCAGCCTCGCCGACTTCACAGGGCCATACGTCCACCACTCCCGTCGGAATCAGCTCATGGCGACATTCGAACTCAGCACTTCCCAAGCTGACGTCACGCTGATCGACCCCGCCACTCTTGCCGCCGGCAGGGTGGGGGAGGGAAGATGGGTGACGCCACTGGGGAGCTTCCGCCGCATTCTGGTGATATGGCCGAACCGAATCGAGGTGGAGGCGTGGACTGCCATCGAGCAGGCGGCAGCCGCAGGGGTGGAAGTGATGTTGATCGGGCCGCCAGCGGAGGTCACGGACAAGGGTATGGATCTGCGTTCGCGCTGGGAGGCCCTCACGGGTGCCAAGCACCCGGCACGGACTTTGGCGCAGCCAATGGCCTACGGCAGCCAGGTCGAGGTTCTTGGCAAACCCTTCAAGTTTGATCCGTCTTTGGCGGTTCCGAATTGGAAATCAAATCCTCAAAACACCTACGTGGACCACGCCAAAACCTGGACGCTGGAGGGTGGCGAGCCGGTGGTTCGCTGGGATGGCCGGGTCATCGGTATCCGGCGCGGGAATGTCACCACTGTCACCACCGAATTGCCGCAGATTCCCGGAGCGCTGTCAGCCCTATGGCCTGTCAAACCGGTAGCGCCAAAAGAATTTCTCGCGTTCTCCTATGTGCGCGGGGATGAACGTCTGCTCGCACTCTGCTCCCGTCATGCCAAGCCTGTTAGCAAGGTTTTCACCTGGGAAGGTCGAACGGTGACTCTGGAAAACTCAAGACATGC
>CALMKO010000080.1 GCA_937867415.1 uncultured Verrucomicrobiota bacterium
GCGGTGCTGTTCACGCGGAGGATCTTGGTTTCAACGATGATCTGGCCTTTGGCTTTGTCGATGCCGTGTAAAAGAGCGCGGGCCTGCTCGATGCGGTGTGCGGAGTCGATGATGATGACGGTGTTGGTCTTGGGCTCGAAGTTGACGATGCCGGTTCCGGGGCTGAGCATCGGCTTGATGAGTTCTTTAATCTGCTCGATATCGGTGGGGCGGAGATAGCGGAGTTGATAGTGGAATTCCGCGCTTGGAAGCTGGCTGAGTTGAGCCTGGGTGAGGGCATAGATGGTATTGCCTTTGGTATGGAGAGAGAGACCATACATAAACGCGAGCTCCTCCATTTGTTGGAGTGGGTTGCCATCGTTGAGATGACCGGTGACGAGGTAGTCCGGGCCGCCGATTTTGCTGTTGTGGAAATACTGGCGTCCTGCGGATTTCGAAAGAAACTGGAAGATGTCATTGAGAGCCGCGTCCTTGATGATGAAGCCCTCTTCAGATTCCTGCATTTCTTGTTTTTGTTGCTCGAGCGGAGCGAAGGGAGCTGCCGCGAGTGAGGATGGGTCTGTGCTGGCTGTCGCTGGTGATGGTGAAGCTTGGGCAGGCGATGCAGGATCGCTGAAGCCCTCGGTCGGCGCGGCCGGGGTCTCGTTAACTGGGGATTCAAGCGTGCCGGGTGAATCCGGGCTTGTTTGGGCGAGCGCGGATTCCATCGGGTCAACCGCCGGCGCTGCAACGTCTTGGGCGCGAATGTTGCCGGTCGTCAGGGTAACGAGGGAGCAGATGAGAATTGGGATAGCTTTCATGGTGACTTCAGGGATGCGGATTTACAAGCGGTTAGGGTGTGATGGGTTCGGCCATATCAAGAACGATGGGGGCATTGGCCCGCTGCTGGCTCATGCCGGGCGGGGTGATGCCGCGGAGGCCAGCGGTCATGCCTACGGGTAGCATATCGAGTTTGCGGACGGCGGTTTCTCCGGACTCAAGATTTTTGAAACTGATCTGGCGGGAGTTGACTTCGGTGACCTGCACCTTGAGTTCCTTGCCTCGGAACCTGAGCGGGAGCAAGTCCCCCTGGGCTACGGATCGTGTGCCCAGCAGGAATTTCTTTTCGCTTGGCATGATGGTGGTCACGACGAGCAAGCGGACGATTTCCGATAGGGGTGTTGCTTGTACGGGGGCGATCCGTTTGAGAGTTCCGGGTGCGGGAGCTTTGACGATGGGCTTGGCATCCGGATCCTGAAGTTGCCCGAAGACGTCGGTTGGGCGCTGGCGAATGGAGAATGCGGATGCGACTGTCTTCACATACGACTCCGTATCGGCGGTGCCGACGTAGCGCGAGGGCGTGGTGCTGACCGGACTTGCACCTGCTTCGATTTCAGCTGGCTGGTCTTTGAGGTCCGCCTTTGTAGCGGTTACTTCGGCAGGGGCGTTTTGGCTACCAAAGTTTTGGGCCGACTGAGCCTTGGCGATGAACGTGGTGGCGAGGGTCGTCAAGCATACGACCAAGGCACCCAGCGTGAGCGGGGTGCCAACGGGCGATATCATCTGCTTGGCGACGGGGTATGAATTCATGGTAATCAGATGGTTCAGGATGCTTACTTTTCCCATGCAGTGTAGGTGACTTGGAAATTGAGAAGAGAGGTGAGGTTGTTGCTGGGATCGATTTTAAGATCCTCGAGCTGGAGTTGGGGCATGCGGGTTTCCAATTCGAGGAAGGCCTTTTGCATGGTTCGGTAAGTGCCGCGGAAGGCGATTTTAATCTGGGACGAGTTCTGCGCGGCAGTGCCAGCGAGTCCGCCCTTGGCACCTGAACGTTCGAAGGCTGTCTGCTGGATCTCCTTGCTGGGCAGTTGTTCGGAAATTTCCCGGAGTTGAGAGGTGACGGAACTTGCGGTATCCTGCCTCACCAACGAATCCCAACGCTCGAGGTGTTTGCGCTGTAAGGTGACTTCTTTCTCAATCGCCTGGCCTGCCTTCTGGCCTTTTTCAAAGGTTTTGAAATTGCTCATCTTGTTCTCGAAGGATGTGGCCAACCTTCCTTTGACGATAAACGAAACGCCAACCAGCGCTGCGATGAGCACGGTTGGAATGGCGATTCCAAAAATCACGATTGAATTTCGATAGAGATGCAT
>CALMKO010000081.1 GCA_937867415.1 uncultured Verrucomicrobiota bacterium
GCTGAAATGCTGAAATGCTGAAAGTAGAGAGGAAATGCTGAGAAGCTGAGATTTTGAATGTTGAATGGAAGAGCAGCCGCGGCAGCGCATTGGAAAAAAGGTAGGGCGGACTCGGCCCGATCCGCCCACTTTCCCGCCGAATGGCGGTGCTACTGAGATGTGAAAGAAGAGACGAAGAATAGCCTCCGGCGGAAGATGGTGAAGTGGGCGGGGCAAGGCTGCCCAGCCCTACCGGGCTTTCAACCAATCACCGAGATCGGCGATTACCTGCTCCTTGCTATACAAATACCCGTCAGTTCCTCCCCACACATCCGCGTGTTTGCTCCGCATGTCATAGCTGGCGGGCGCGGGACCGCTGCCTCCGAGTTCCTTGCCTGGGAAGAAGCGATCCCGGATCTCGGAGGTGGCGAGTTGCCCAGTGCTCAGGTTGAGCAGATCAATGCCCAGCTCCCAGGCGCGGTCGATGTCGTCCGCCAGTCTGCGGAGATCGTAATACTGGAACACACCTTCGGGGTGGACCTTGTCCAGGTTGTTGTCATGCAGCATATCGAAGATCACGTTCTTCTTGATGCCTGGTCCGAACAGCCCGGGCAACCGCACGATCAACACCTGCGGAAATTGCTGTTTCACCCAGTCCTCCACTTGCAGGCGGTGTAGGCCATAGGTATGGTGTTCCTCCCGTTCGATGACGCTGTACTCATCCACGTTGCGGGGAATGGGATAGACATCGATGGTCGAGATTAGCGTGAAACGCTCCGCCTTGACTTCGGATAGCGGCCCCAGCAGCCGGTCGATGCCCGTGTGATCTTCTTCCGGATGCAGATTCGCCCACCATTTCATTGCCTGTACGCCGGAGCAGACGATATGATCGAAGCTTTTGCCCCGGATCGTTTCGATGTCGGTGGAACGATAGAGCGCGTCGTAGGAACGTTTCGCGAGCAGATTGCCGCCGACGAAACCCGAGTGGCCGATGAGTGAGGTAGTCATAGATATGAGTTGGGAGTCGAGCTGTTGCTGAGCGGCAATGAAGACATTTCGTGAATGTTCCTATCCTTTTCACTCACTGCCTTCATTAGCCAACCGAGAGCGTAGAGCCAAACAACGATTTGAAATGACTGAATTGCGAAGAGTGAAGTGAATCGACCAGGTATCCAGACGGAAACTAGGAGTGCAGATAACATGGCGAAATCATCCGTCCGAGCTCTTTGTAGCGTTAGTCGCGCGATGGCGATGACAAGGAAAACCATGAGGACATTGTCATAGAGTTGGTGGTATGCAAAAACCCGTGCAAGCGTTGCGCAAACTGCAAGCTCGTATAAATGTCCTCTCGGCCGCACGCCAAGGATGCAAGCAGCGGCGACAACTCCAGTCACCAGACATCCAAGCATTGCAACATTTCTGGGAATGCCGATGGCTGCCAATGTATCGGGGATGCTGTAAGAAACATCATTCCACCTTGCTGTTTGCTCCAGCATTTGGCGGAGCATGCCTAAAGGATCAATGCCCACATGCCAGGACACTGCCAGCCAGGAGCTAGCTGTGAACAGTCCGGCTAGCAACAAGGCTCGCCAACTGTTCCCTCTCAGAAATACGGCGGCATGAGTGAAGCCGAAGGTCGGCTTGAGAAGTGAGGTCGCATAGATGAGAGCTGGAAACGTGGTGGCTCCTCTACGAAGGGTTAGCGAGGTTATTGCGAGCAAAGCGCACAGAATGATACCCCATTGCCCATTACCTAGGGTGGTTCCGATTGCGTTCATGCTGAAAACACATGCAACCGGGAACAACCGCTGCATCGGAGAATATGACACAGTGCCACGCCAGGCGTAAATCCCTAAGAATGCCAACGAGATGACATTCAGCCCAAAGAACCAAGCGCGTGCATATCCCCAATCGACAGGCGGAATGAACGGAAACGACCAGAAAAAGGCCCAAGGTGGATATCCGCTGGCAACCGGCGTTCCTCCCAATTGAGGATCAATCCTTGCTGGCCTGGCAGGTAGGGGCAGGGTATTTTCCTTGCGATAAAGGTAATCAGAGATGTCGTAAGGATTGGTCCCGGAACTCACATATTTTACTTCCCGCCATCGCAGCGCCAGATCGTTGGGTTTTTCTTCGGCTATTCCCAGTAAGTATAAGCCTCTTCCCGTGAACAAAGTGCCAAGAATTAATGCGATAATCATCATCAGTGTGATTATCCGCTCAGTGTATTTCATTGGATGATGTGGCATGGCCTAGGTGTTTGACGCGTCAATTGGCTATTTGGCGTAAGGGGCGGGTGCATTGCGCCTGTCCCAGGCATGTGAATGGAATGGAACAAAAAAGCCAGCTGAGAGGACTATTTGAATATGACTTTCAGCATC
>CALMKO010000082.1 GCA_937867415.1 uncultured Verrucomicrobiota bacterium
GGCAGCGTCAGATGTGTATAAGAGACAGCGCCCGCCCGATCCCGGGCAACCGTAACTGACGCTTTAATCTCATGTCCGTATCCATCCGACTCAACCGCAAGGGCACCAAAGACCGCCCTTATTATAAAATCGTTGCCGTTGACAGCCGCAAGCGTCGCGATGGCCGCTTCATCGAGCAGCTCGGAACTTACGATCCACTTCTTGAAGGCACCAACTTCACCATCGACCTCGCGATCGCTGACAAGTGGCTCGCCGTCGGTGCCAAGCCATCCGAGACCGTCAACAGCATGATCCGTAAGGCTCGCACCGCTGCTGCCGCCGCTGCCAAGGCTTGATCCGCCTTCCAGGCTTCAACGCTTCCCAACAACCGCGTTCCGTAAGGAATCGCGGTTGTTTCATGTTTCCCCCATGAACCCCATCTCCTTCGAGCAATTCATGGAACGCGCCCTGTACGATCCCGTGCGTGGCTACTATGCGCGCCGGATCAAAGCCATCGGCCCGCGTGGCGACTTCACCACCGCCCCCATGGTTTCAGAAGCGCCCGCCCAAGCCATCGCCAAGTGGGCCACCGCCGCCTTACGTGAAACCCACTGCCAGGACCTCATTGAAATCGGCCCCGGCGAGGGCATCCTCGCTGCCGGCATCCTCAACCATCTCCCGTGGCAAGTCCGCTGGAAAATACGCCTGCATCTAGTCGAAACCTCCGTCCCGCTGACCGAAAACCAAAAACAACGCCTCGGCAGGCGCGCCACTTGGCACCGCAGCCCTCAAGATGCCCTCCAATCCTGCAAGGGAAACGCCGTGATCTACTCCAACGAACTGGTGGACGCCTTCCCCGTCCGCCGCTTCCAAAAAACCACTGTCGGCTGGCAAGAACTCGCCGTTCATTTCGACGAACAAAAAAACGCGCACGAATCCCTCCTGCCTCCAGCTCTCCTACCAGACTCATCCGGCTTCCTCGCCTCCCACCCGCTCGGTCAACGGATCGAAGTCCATGATTCCTACCGCCGCTATCTCACCGATTGGCTGCCACACTGGAAATCCGGACGCATGCTCACCATCGACTACGGCTCCACCGCTTCACCCCTCTATCACCGCCGCCCTCATGGCACCCTCCGCGGCTACCTTTTCCAACAACCCATCACCGGCCCTGCAATCTATCAGAACATGGGCCGCCAGGATCTCACTGCGGATGTCAATTTCACCGACCTGCAAAACTGGAGCCACCCATGGATCAGCGATCAAAGACTCCTCACGTTCCATGAATTTCTCAATCTCCACCCAGCAGGAAAATCCGCAACAGCCCCAAGCCTAACAGATACCGATGGCGCAGGCACCGCCTTCCTGGTGCTCGACCAGAAACGGTAAACTGGAACAGCTCACCGATTCATCCCGCGGAATCCCCTGCCGCCGCCCCACATGCCTTGCCCGCTGGTGATCCGTCTCTTGGCTTCCTCTGAAAAAGCTGGAGAACTCTCCACATAGGCCTTTGCCGCCGCCTCATCCTCGCGCATCCAACGCATCGCCGCGATACCCATGGTCCGGCTCCGCTCACCCTCGTCGGTGATGCTTGCCGCCACCTGCATCAACTCCGCCGGCTCGCCCTTGCTGTTGCTCCACACATAAGCGGTTGCCGCGCTGTCTCTCACCGGCCCGGGCTGATAGGAATTCACCAGCGCCAAGGCCGCGATCGGATTCTTCGCCACAAGCGCGGGCATCAGCGGCCTCATCGCACCGCGTTGCGCGTTTTCACTCGTCTGCTCCTTCAGAAGATCCACCGCCGCCTGAGTGTCGGCACGTGCAAGATCGCCAATGATGGTTCCCGCCAGATCATCTTTTGCATCCCCATCCTTCATCAAGCCCAACTGCCTGGATGCCCCGACTGGGTCTTTCTTAGAAAGCCCCTCGATCGCGGACTCCAGCGCAGACTGCTGGGCATCCGCTGGCAAGGACCGGATCCACGTCTGCGCCTCGGCAAAGTCCATAGCTCCATATTGCTCGGCGACCGTGCGATAGGCCCCGGCACGATCCGCCGCATCCATTTTCGAAATCATCTCCGCTGCCTTGCGGGGATCGGCCTTGGCAACCTGCCCCACCACCGCATTCATCGCATCACCTTTACCCGTGGTAAGCGAACTCGCCCACGCCATCGCCGCAACGGGATCCTGGCGCGCCCACTCGGTCGCGATGATCGAAGACGCCCCCTGCCCACCCATCGGCCCGCGCCCGCCCATCATGTCCATCATTGCGAACTCACGCGGGTTCTCCGCATAATACTTCGCCGCATTCGCGGGATCCACACTGGCCCAGCTTTGCAAAATCGTAGGCCGCACAAAGCCGCCAGCCATCCCCATGGTCCCGGAAAATGCCATGGCTGCCGTGGGATCCAATTCCGCCCAACGCCCGAAAAGCAAAAATGAAGCAACCATGCGCTCGCTCACCGGCAGTTGCTCAAGCTTCGCCGCCTCTTCCGCAAGCTGCTCCGCGCTGAGCCCCCCGTAAAAATCCAACAAGGCCTGGACTCGACTGGAGTTCCCAGGCAGCCGGTTGATCTCCTCCGTGCTCTTCATCCGGCTTTTCTTGCCACTTTCAGGGGTGGCCGAGGCTCCCGCACGCTCGCTTGAGCGGCTGCGCTGGGCCACCTCCGCGGCACCCGCCCCAGCAGACCCCACATCCACTGCCTTCCCGGAAAAATAACCACCCGCCGCACCCACCACCAACGCCGCCATAGGGAATATCCAAGGATTTTTCATAAAATTTGAGGTAATGGTTTTCCAACCCATCAACCTGCGGAAAGTTGCGGAAATTCTTCACAGCATCAATCCTACTTACTGAAAAAAATTTGCGCGGCCGGAAACACAGTGCAGGCAAAATACACTGATGGTAAAAACGCAGGTCCAGATTCCTGATGCACTTTTTCGTGAAGCCAAACGCATCGCTGCTGAGAACGAAATGAGTTTTGCAGAAGTGGTGCGGCGTGGATTGGAAGAGATTGTGCTTCACCATCCACCCGGAAGAGAGCGAGCTAGCGAATGGACCATGCCGGCGACATTCGGCTTGGGTGAGACGCTGGCACCCGAAGAAGAATGGACTGCCCTATGCCACGAGTGAAACACTGATGATGAGTTTCGATACAAATATCGGGAATCCACTTGCGACATAATTGCTTTTTCTCAATGATAATCATGGGAACGCGCGGCGTGCTCAGGCGCAATCCCGGTGAGCGGCTCAATGTGAAACACATAAACCGTCGGCTGATCCCCTTCAGAACGCTGTAAAATCCCATCCACAAACAGAAAAGGCTCCGCGCTGATGACTCGACGCAAGCGCTGAAACGTCTTCTTGGGCACGAACAAATTTGCAATCCCCGTCTCATCTTCGAGCGAGATGAAACAATGCCCCTTAGCGGTGCCCGGGCGTTGACGGCAGATCGCCATACCCGCCACCGTCACGGGAATGCCGTGCGGAAGATGATGTAAATCCGTAGCGCGGAGAATATGCTTGGCCCCGGAATGCTCACGCCAAAGCGCCAGCGGGTGAGCACCCGTGCTGGCTCCCTGGGTTTGAAAATCCGCACTCAAACGCTCCGCCGGAGACATCGGTGACAGGACGGCAAGGGAGGATCCATGACGAGGAATCAACAAGTCATCATAAAGCGGCAACTCCACCTGCCATAATGCCTGCCGCCGGTGCTCCACCTCGGGAAGCTCGTTGAGTGCACCCGCTTGGGCGAGAACCCGCTTCTCCTTCGCACTCGGTCGCACACGGGTGAGAAAATCCTCTAACGAATCATAAGCTTTTCTCCCCCTCTCTTCCACAATCCGAACCGCCACCGATTCCGCCAGCCCCTTCAAGCCGCGCAAACCGAGCCGCAGCGTGTGGTCATCCTCAACCTCCGTCAGAACATCACTCCTGACACACGACACCGGCCTGACCCGCAATTGATGCCGCTTCGCGTCCTGGATGAGAGTATTGACGGAATAAAATCCCATCGGCTGGTGATTGAGCAAACCGGCATAAAACTCGGCTGGATGATGCACCTTGAGCCAACAACTCGCATACGCAATGAGCGCAAAGGAAATCGCATGACTCTCGGGAAACCCATATAGCGCGAAGGACCCGATCGAGCGGATGATCTTCTCCTGCGCATCCTTCGCCACCCCTCGCTCATCCATCCGCAGCCGCAGCTTGGCGGTCACCCGCTCCATGCGCTCGTCATCGCGCTTGCAAGCCATCGCCCGCCGGAGTTCGTCCGCTTCAGCACCCGTGAAACCGGCCACCTCCATGGCCACCCTCAAAACCTGCTCCTGGAATAAAGGCACACCCAAAGTCCGCTCCAAAATCCCTTCACAAGCAGGGTGAATACAGTCGATTTTTTCATACCCATTCCGCCGATTCAAATACGGGTGAACCAGATCCCCCACAATCGGTCCCGGCCGGATGATCGCCACCTGAATCGCAAGATCATAAAATGTTCTGGGCCGCATGATCGGCAAGGTGGCCATCTGCGCACGACTCTCCACTTGGAAGGTGCCGATGGTATCCGCCCGCCCTAACATCTCAAAGACCGCCGGATCGTCCTTCGGGATCAGCGCAAGATCAAGCGGCTTGCCGCGCCGGCTGCGGATCTCAAGCGCGTGCTCCATCGCCGCAAGCATCCCAAGACCTAACAAGTCAATCTTCACCATCCCCATATCCTCGCAATCGTCCTTATCCCACTGGACGACGGTCCGCCCGGGCATGGTAGCGGGTTGCAAGGGGACCACCGCATCCAGCCCGTGATCGCAGACGATCATCCCACCCGAGTGCTGCCCCAAATGCCGCGGCAGACCGAGCACCGCATGATAGAGATGCGACAGCGCAGCCAACCGTGGGTGTGACGGTGGCAGGATACTGGCGATCCGATCCTCAAACTCCGCTTGACGATCTTTCTTCACCGATTCATCCCCACCGAACGATCCGCTACTGCCGGAAAAGCGATCCGCCACAGCAGGCGGAAAACCCAACACCTTGCTCATCTCCCGAAAGGCCGACTTCGGACGATAGGTGATGACATTGGCCGTCATGGCGGCGTTACGAGCACCGTATTTTTTGAAAACGTGCTGGATCACTTCCTCACGCCGCTCGCCGGAAGGAAAATCAATATCGATGTCCGGCCAGCTCTTACGATTTTCTGATAGAAACCGCTCAAACAACAAACCACCCCCCACCGGATCCACCGCAGTGATGCCAAGCGCATAACATACCACCGAGTTCGCCGCCGAACCCCGCCCCTGGCAGAGAATCCCCCGCCCACGGGCAAACTCGACCAAGTCGTGAACGATGAGAAAATACCCCGGAAATCCCAAGCGGTGGATCATGGCCAATTCATGCTCCAACTGGCTTTTCACCTTTTCACTGCAGACCCCGTAACGCCGGTATGCTCCAGCGTAAGCATGGCGGCGGAGCTGCGTCGTCTGCTCGGTCAGTGAGAGCGGATTACCCCTGCCATCGGGAAAATCCGGAAAACGATAATCCAAATTTTCCAAGGTGAACTCGATCCGCCCATCAAGCCGCCGCGTGTTGCGCAGCGCCTCGGGCAGATCTGCAAAAAGCCCGCTCATTTCCTGCGAGGACTTGAGATGCCGCTCACCATTCGGCGCTAGCCTCCTCCCCGCTTGATCAAGCGGCAGATGATGGCGCAGACAAGCAAAGGCATCCGCCAAACGCCGCTCCCCGCGCGTGGCGTGCAAAGGGGCGTTACTGGCTAACAGAGGAAGCCGCAGATGCGCTGCTAGATCGATGAGCAAACGGTTCAGCCTCCCATCATCACGCAGGCCATGGCGGTTGATTTCCACATAAACATTGCCATGCCCGAACATCCCCACCAAACGCTCGGCGGCCTTCAACGCCACATCGCGTTGGTTCATCAACAAAGGGCGGCAGACCGGACCATCCCGATCTCCCGTTAGAGCGATCAAATGATTTCCAATACCTGCCAATCCACCACCCTCTCCAGCTGATAGATGATGATCCGTGAGATGACGGGAAAGCATCCGATAGCCAGCCCGCGTGGCACAGAGCACGGGGAAATGAGTCCCATCCGGCAAACCCAACATCGTCCCCACCACCGCCCGAATGCCACATTCCTTCGCCGCGTGATGAGCCCGGGCAGATCCATAAAATCCCGCCCGATCCGTGATGGCGATGGTCCTGCACCCCAGTGCCGCCGCCTGCCGCACCATCACCTCCGGCTGGCTCGCCCCTCGCAGAAAAGAAAATGCCGAATGCGCGTGAAACTCAGAAAAATCAGATTTCATGAATAAATCCCCTCCAATTGCCA
>CALMKO010000083.1 GCA_937867415.1 uncultured Verrucomicrobiota bacterium
GTAATCAGCGAGCCCGACCAAGCGGGGCATTCCACGACCAGGACGGCGCGGGCCCAGGCGGCGACGATGCGGTTGCGCATGGGAAAGGTTTGTTTGTCCGGCGCGGTGTGGAGCGGAAACTCGGAAACCACCGCCCCAAAGCCGGAGGCGATCTTCTCGGCAAGGGCGAGATTTTCCGGTGGGAAAAGTTTGGCCAGTCCTGAGCCAAGCACGGCGATGGTGCGGCCATTGGCAGCCACGGCAGCCTCATGGGCCGCGGTGTCGATGCCACGGGCGAGGCCGGAAATGATGGTGAAGCCGGCCTGGCAAAGTTGGTAGGAGAGCTTTTTGGTGGCCTGGGTGCCGTAATGGGTCGCGCGGCGGGATCCCACGACGCTGATGGAGTGGCGGTCGCGAGCTTCCAGATTTCCCCAAACGTAGAGCAGGAGTGGTGGGTCATAGGCATCACGGAGGGGGGCTGGATAATCCTCATCCTCTTGGGTGACGATGGAAATTCCCCGCTCGGTAGCTTCCCGCAGCTCGGTGACCGGGTCGGCATGGTCCTGCCATTTTTGTAAAATTCCCGCCGTTTCCTCGCCGATGCCGTCCACCCGCATCAGGCGGTCTTTGGAAGCTCCGAGGATGTTCGCCGGGCTGTCGCCGAAGGCTGCCAACAAGCGCCGCACCCGGATCGGGCCGATCTTGGGCAGCATGTTCAGGGTGATGAGAGCTTCTTGTGCAGTCATGTGGCCGGAGGGTGGAATAGATTCTGGTAGAGGTCAATCCGCCCGGGCAGGGAATCCTGAAGAGGGCGATTTCAAAGAAAAACCTCCGCCGCGGCTTGCCGGGCGGAGGTTTGGAATGAGGTAAAAAGCAGGATCAGGCTTCCGGGGCCTTTTCCGCAGGTTCGTCGAAGCCATACTTCGCTTCGAGGTCGGTGACCTCAGCGATTGGCGCGGATTCTTCAACCTGCACGACCGTCTCGATGATCGTCTCGATGGTCGGTTCTGCCACGGCGACGGCAGCGACAGCGGCCACCGCAGGAGCGGTGGATGCGAGCACGACGCGGGTCGGCCCGCGATCCTCGGCGCGTTCATCCGCGTCTTCGCGCTCATCCTGGCCCTTGGACTTGGCTCCTGAGACGGTCATTTTACGGCCCATGAAGGGTTGGTCGTGGAGGACTTCCACAGCGCGAATCGCCTCGTCCATGCGGAGCATTTCCACGAAGCCATAGCCCTTGGAGCGATGGGTGCTGCGGTTGTAAACGATCTCGATGTTGCGCACTCCGCCGATGCCCTTGAAGAGCTCTTGGAGGTCTTGTTCGGAGACGTCGTAGGACAAGTTCCCGACGTAAACGCGGGTGGACTCGACGCTTTTCGGATCGCCGCCGCGCGGGCGGTCACCGCCGCGGTTTCCACCACGCTCGCCATCAGGGCGCTTTTCACGGGGTGGGCGGGCTTCGCGTGGTTCACGAGGCGGGCGGGCCTCACCCTCGCCGGAACGAGCGTTGCGGGTGTTGGACTTGGGAGCGCGGGCATCTTTCGGAAACGGCGTGGACTCCTCTTTGCGATCTTTCCGCTCGGGGCGGGCAGATGGCGTGGGGGTCTTGGGGCCGAGGCCGATGGCCTTGAGGATTTTCTGCCAAAAGCTCAGTTTGACCGGTGCATAGGTGCGGGCCGGGCGGGGTGCTTGCGGGCGGAATTCCTCGGAGCGGTTACTCTGATTGCGGCCTTGTGAGCGGCCACGATCATGGCGAGGGCCGCGTTCGCCGCGGTCACCACCGCCGTTTTCGCGGCGTTCGTTGTTGTTTTGGTTACGGTTTTGACCACCGCGGTTGCGGCGGCGACGGCTATCTCCCGAGTTGCGGGAATCTTGTGTTGCGTTTGACATGTTGTCAGTTGGGGTCGTGGTTTCAGGCGGCCCGGCGCGGCGGATTTCGAAAAACCCGGCAATGCTGGAAGGACCTCGTGCTGACCGACATGACTCTGAGCATCCGGCTTTTTGGTGCCGGGGTGAAGCTCCGCAGCTTGCGGAAGGAGACTTCACCCATGTCAGAACAAGCCGGCTTGCGCCGCCGCCCGTGAGGCAGGAGTTCCGGTGGTCCAAAAGCCGCAGGCCGATCTCACGACCCGGGGAAATGGGGTGAATCTGTAGGCGCTCGGCCAGATGCGGGTGTCGGAGGTAGGAAATACCTGCTCGGGGAGGACGCTAGACGATTCCGAGGCTTTGGCAAGACCGGAACCAACTTGAGGGCAATTATCACGGGACGCCCGCGCTCCAAGACCTTTCAAGTCGCTTCGGATCTTCAGCGATGCGCATGATTGAGGTATTTCATCCTGCCGTGCATCAGGAGGAGCACTCGCTGAGCGGTGAATCAGCCTTCGCCTCGGTCTGAACTCCAGCCAATACCCCGGCGAAGATCCGACCGACGGTATCCCAATTGAGCCGATCCGAATACTCCCGGAAGCTGCTTTCCGCGAGCGCCTCGTATTGTGGCCAGTCGCCAAACAGGCGGAGAACATGGTCGCGATAAGTGGCTGCATCTTCGTCCAGGTCAAACACGCGTCCGTTGATTCCATCACGCACGACCGCGGGAATCCCCCCGACATGGGTGGCAAGGGATGGCACTCCGTGGGCGGAGGCATCCGCGAAAACGAGTCCAAAACACTCCGCCAGCGATGGCACGATGAGAAAATGGCTACTCGCAAAAAGCGCGTCCAGCTTGGCCCGGCCCTCGGGAGTGCGTTTCGAGATATAGCCATGTCGTTTCACAAACTCGGGAGTCTCTCCGTCCGGCCCGGCTCCCACGACATGCAACTCGGTGGGAATCCCGGCTTCATTGAGAAGCCGCGCAACCTCCAGCGCCTTCTCCCCGCCCTTGCGGTGCCAATTCACCCCTACGAAAAGAAGCTGGCAGTTTTGCCGCGAGCGTGCGGCGATCGATTGCCGAATTGAATCCAAGTCACGCGTGGATTCGACGCTGGCGCCAAACGGAATGATTTTTACCTTGGCCGGGTCTGCTCCGTAAAAATCGATGGCGCTGCGCGCGGCCCACTCCGATGGATAGATTGCATACTTGCAGAACCCCAGAATTCTTTTCTCGACCTGATGGCCTTCGCGGACGGTCGCCGCGCAGTGGTTCGAGTTCTCGGGATAAAATCCGACGAGGTTTTCAAAGGTCGCATCCGTCCAAATGACAATCGGGATATCCGTTTCCAACAAGGCCACCGCCGAAGTGCCGGGGCTGAAAATCATATCGAAGCCTGCGCCTGCGAGCCTTGCTTCGACCTGCCGAGCGAAATTGCGGAGAATCACGGGATCACGACGCCAATCGTAATGATTCTTCTCGATATAACGGTGATAGAAAGTCCGGAATGCAACCCAGACCAGCGGTGAGCGCTTCATGCCGAAGATGTCCTCGACCTCATGCCCCAGGGAATGCAGACAATTCCTCATGGTCTTCATCAAGCCCGACCACGAATGTTCGTCGGTGGGATCCGTTAAGCTGACGTAGGCAATTTTCATCGGTGACGTGATGTATAGCAAGGTTCGGTCCGATCTGCCACCCATAACTTTTACCCCCATCTCATCCTCGTTGCGTCGATATGATGGTAAAGCTTTCAGGCCTTTTCTGACGGATGCGTAGAACTCCCTTCTTGCAAGCTGTGAAGGCATTGCCAGCATTTTTGCCATGGCACGACATTGGCGATTCGGAATTTGCCCGAACCCGTGAAGCAACGTTTGCGGATGCAGGCGGCCAGCCATCTGTTCACCCGTTAGGTGAATGGGAACTCGATTTCAAAGAGGATGCATGAGTTTGGATTTTTTGACAGAAGGTCACAAAGTCAACGAAGCGGCTTTGCGTGCGGCTTGGCTTTGCTTATCTGATTCTTCGGCAAGAGGATCGAGAATGAGGAGCTCGCACCGCCGATGGGCTGACAACGACGGGACTAACTTTAGCTTTTTCATTGGCATCGGCGCTCATAGAGACGCCGCTACAGG
>CALMKO010000084.1 GCA_937867415.1 uncultured Verrucomicrobiota bacterium
CAGAAGCATTGGCAGCAAACCAGACGTTAGAGCCCCAGCCCGTGCCGCCGTTTTGAAGGCTAAGGCCGCCGTCAGCATAGGTGAACGTATCCTGAATGATGATCGCCGCTTGTGACATGGCGGCGGATCCGAGAATGGCTGCGCAGGCCAAGGCGGCCGTGTGGGTTTTGTTTGGGTGTTTCAATTTCATTGGGTTGCTTTGGATTTGTGTTTTTCGATGACAGGTTTTCAAGGTGGGCGGCCTCATGGTGAAGCTGGAAATGCCCCCTCTCGCCTCCTAGATCGTATTTCCCCCGGCCAACCCGACATGGATTTGAAAAAAAATTTATTTTTTGAGTTCGGCCCGGGCGGGGGCGGTTTTAATGGTTGATCATCAAGGGCTTGGGAAGAGTGTCAGGCAATCGCCCAGATCGGGCGCTGCCGCATGAGGATGGGGGCGAGGAGGTTCATGGGGCGAGGTCGATGATCTTGATTCGGCGAAATTCCGTCCGCCCGATGCCCGCGCCGTGGGAGTTTTGCAGGCCGATGACGCCGCGGTCCGACCAGGGGAAGCCGGGATGGCTGAGGCGGACGTCGGCTTGATCGACGGTGGTGACGCCATCGACCTTCACGCGGATGCGGCCGCCGATCATGAGCACTTCCAGGCGATGCCAGACCGAGTGAGTGGCGGCGGCCGCAGGTTCTGCGGGGATGCGGTCGTAGAGCGAGCCGGTCGAATGGATCGGCAGGCGGGATTCGTGGGTGAGCTGGATTTCGCTGCCGGTGACCCAGGGGTAGCCGGTGGTGGCGGACCGCACGAAGACGCCGGAATTGCCATTTTCGGATAGGCGGTAGTCGAGGCTGAGTAGGAAATCGCCGTATTCCCCCGGGAAATGGAGCCAATCCGAGGGTGCGGCGGTGTCGTGGCGGAGGATGCCGGTGGTGGCATCGTAGGTCCAGCCGGCGCTGCCGCCGCTGAAGCTAAGTCCGGCAAGGCCGTTGGCAAGGGGATCGATGCCATGGGCGGCAGGCCAGCCGCCGCCGATGCGCCAGAAGTGCCGCGGAGTGGCGGCGGGGCGGGTGAGCGGCCATTCGTTCCAGCTTTCGAGGAAGCTCATCGGCGCGGCGAGGCTTTGTTTCTCAAGGGTCCACTGGGAGAGATTTGGCGAGGTTTCGATCCAGTAGAGATTGCCCGGCAGGGTGGCGGAGGTGAGGAGGAAATCCCGGGGGCTTGATCCGGGGCCGAAGATCGGGCTGGTGCCACTGCTGCCGAAGTAGGCACCGGGGTGGATCGGGCCGAGTGGATCAAAGCCGAGGCGGCTGGCGGTGGCGTCGTCGGTGCCGTCGGCATTGCTGTCCAAGTGGCCCGCGCCGACCCAGACGAGCAGGGGCTGCGAGCGGGCGAGCCCGTTGCTGTCGGTGGCTCGGACGCGAAGGCGGTGGAGCCCGGCAGGAAGGACGGAGGCGGCTGTCAGGCGGTTGCCATCGATGGTGAAAGAGCTGTTGTTTGCGTCGCCCTCGCCCGCGACCAGCGCGAAGTGCGGGAAGTCCACCGGGTGCGGGGTGACGGAGTTCCAGGTGTTGCCGATGCGCAGTTCATCGATGGCTGGCATGGAGGTCTCCACGTAATCACTGAAGCCGATCCGGTCGAAGGCGAGCGAGCCGCCGGTTTCTGCGGGGGTGAAGGAGAGGTCGGGGGTGGGTGGCTCGGAGCTGAGCGGCGGGTCGATCCAGACCGAGACCTGGTCATGACCTGCGAGGTGCTGGATTTTAATGACGAAGAAATGCGAGGCGGAATCGGAGGTGGTGAAGAACTTGTTGTTCACATTCCGCACGCGGACGCCGAAGCCGTCTTCGTTGCCGAGTTGGAGCACGCGGGTTGCTTGGTCGGAGCCACCGTTCCAGAATTCCACGCCCCAGAAGTGGACGTTGTTGGAGGGATCCGCGATGAAGCTGGTGTAGGTGGTGGTGCCGTCCGCACCACGGGCACCGGCGAGCAGGCGGTGGCTGCGGGAGCCGGGATCGGCGCGGCCGTGGTTGCCGGAGCTGTCCAGGGTGAGACCGGCGGAGTCGGTGTAGGAGAGCGAGCCGCTGAGCACGTTGGCGGGGCCGCCCTGCCATGCTCCGGAAAATCCGCTGCCGCCCGCTTGGCCAGATAGGCTGGAAGCGGCGGGATAGGCGAAGGATTCCTCGACCACCGCGCCCGACGCGCCGGGCTGTAAGGGGATGCTCGGGAGGTCGCCGAGGTCGGCGTCATCGATCAACAAGCGGCCGACGAGCGCTCCCGCCGGGTGGTCCGGCGGGAGCACGGAATTGGTGAGCAAGATGCGGCGGGGTGCGCTTTCCGGAGTAACATCACTGACGGCGATGTGGAAAGTTTCCTCCGAGAAAAGGCCGGCCGGGCTGGTGACGCGGACGCGGACTTGATAGGAGCTGCGGCGTTCGTAGTCGAAGGGTGATGCCGTGGTGAGGACTCCGCCGTTGATGGAAAACAAGGCGTTCTGCGCGACCCCGGCGGGCAGGGAGAAGGTGAGCGCATCGCCGCTGATGTCGTGGGAGGCGGAAAGGGTGCCCACCGGGGTGCCGGAGGGCTTGTTTTCCGGGACGATGCTGCTGCTGAGTTGCAGGTTGTAGGGAGTGCCCGGGATCTCGTTGAGCGTGTACCAGACTTCGCTGGAGTGGATGAGCGAGCCGCTGTCAGAGACGGGGTTGCTTTTCAGATAGACGACGTGGCCTTTTTCCAAGCCGGGGATGACGAGGGTGACGCGGGTGCGATCGGCCGAGGCGGTCGCGCTGCTGACGGTGAGCGCTTCCTCGCCGATCTTGGGCCCACCGTAGTCGGCGGTCGGCTGGTAGGACCACTGGCGGACGGTGAAATTCGCGGGGTTCTCGAGTGTCGTTTCGGGGATGGGCAAGGTGTAGGCGATTTCAAAACCCGTCGCGGTGGCGGTGACCTTGGCGACCTCGAAGGTGACGGGATTTCCCGACTTGGGCGTCAGGCGCTGGAGGCCGGTGGTGGTCTCGTTCCAGGCCCAATTCCCGCCGCCGCCGATGCAGCCGACGTAGAGGGTGCCGTTGGGGCCCCAGGCGAGTCGATTGACGCCGCCTTCGAGGCCCTGGGTGAAGCGATAGATGCAGCCCTGCCAGACGCCGCCGATTTTTTCGAGCGAGACCCGGTTGATGCCGCCGAGGGTGATGTCACCGACCAGCAAATCTCCCGCGAAGGGGCCGTCGGGAATCGACAGCGGTTGGGAGGGCGAGTTGGCGATCTCGTTGTGCGGGAACCAAACGGCGGGCGGCGACGGGGCTTGGTCGGCGAACAAACTCGGGCTGCCGCCTCCGGCGGTGGTGTTGTAGTGGCCGTAGAATTTCCCGGGCTGGAGGTGGTTGAGGCGGGAGGCGGGCATCCAGGAACCTTGGTTGTCGGTTTGGAAAATCTCGCCTTGCGGTCCGAAGCCGATGCCGTTGGGCGTGCGCAGGCCGCCGGCGAGGAAGGTGACTTCACCGGTGGCGAGATTCGTCCGCAACAGCGTGCCGCGGTTCGGCGGGTTGGGGCCGGAGAGACCGGGGAAGTCCAGGTGGATCGCGGTGGAGAGGGTGGAGTAGGCAAAGCCGTCGCGCTCGATGAGGCCGAAGTGGAAATGGTGGTAGTTGTCAGAAATCCAGCCGCCGCTGATGTCGTCCTTGGTCTCGAAGTAGCCGTCGGAATTGGTGTCGCGGAGGCGGGTGAGCGTCGTGCGCTGGGTGACGTAGAGCTCGCCATTGATGAATTTCATCCCGAGCGGCTCGAACAAACCTGCGGCGACTTCGGTGACGGTCACCGCCTCGGGGTCTTCGCCCTGGGTGTTGGTGAGCGCCCAGACTTTTCCATCGCCGCCGAGCAGGGAGCCCGGGTTGTAGAAGCCGCCTTGGTTCGGATCGAAGGTGGTGATGAAAAGCCGGCCGTCGGTCGGGTGCACGGCCATCGCGCCGACCTTGGGGTTGAAGGATGCCGGGTGGACGGTGGTCACCCGCCAGGAAGGATGCACTGCGACGAGCGGTTGGCCGTTGCCGGGGCGCGAGTTGTCGCCCGGGGTGATGATTTGCTTTTTCCCGGGAGCGACGACGCGGGTGACGCCTGCCGGGGTGAGGAAGGCCGAGGCGGGGACGGTGACGTAGGCGGGGGTGCCGGGTGGTCGCCATTCCAGCTTGAGCGAGAAGCCGCCACCGCTTTGGAAAAAGCGCAGCTTCAACGGATGGAGACCGGCGCTGAGGGTAATGCTGCCGTCCATCGGCGTAGCGGCGTGCTCACCGTCGTGGTCGATCACGAGCGTCTCGCCGATCCACAATTCCGAGCCGTCGTCCGAGATCAGGCGAAACTCGTAGGACCCGGCGGTCGGGACATTGAGGCTGGCGAAGCATTCGACGAGGAATTGCGCGGAGTAGCCGGCGAAGTCCGTGCTGGTGGACCAGTCGATGGTGCTGCGTTTCTGATCCACGTTCGGCGTTTGGCCGGGCACGAGGGGATAGAGCTGGTCCATCGGTTCCTGGATGTCGTAGAGGCGGAAGGTGAGGCCGCTCTCGTATCCGGTGACCGTGTTCGCGTAGGTAAGGGAACCATTGTTTTCGGAGAAGGTCCACTTGGCCCCGCCGATGGCGAGTTCCCAGGTGCCGGGGCTGATTTCGCCGAAAGCGCCGAGCGAGCTGGTCACCGCGGTTGGATTGAGTATCGGGGCCGGGCCGCTGAAAGAACTGAGATGGAAGAGGTTCCAGAAATTTCCATCGGCGGTGGTGGCGGCGGAAAGATCCAGCACCACCGTGCCGAGAAAAGAGAGGGAGGAGTTGGTCGAGCCGCTCACTGCATTACATTGGCCGGCGGTGGTGGGAAGAAAGCGCAGGCTGCCGCCTGAGGCGATGGTGAGCCCACCTTGCTGGACCGTGGTGTTTCCGAGGAAGGTATTCGCGCCGCTGAGGGTGAGCGTGCCGGTGCCGAGCTTGGTCAGGGAGAAGGAGTTGTCATTGCTCCCCGCGCCGCCGAGGATACCGGCGAAGGCATGGGAATCGGCCATATTCAGGATCAGGCTGCCGGGCGCAGTGCTACCATTGCGAATATGGTGGGCTCCCGATCCATTGATGGCGGAAAGCGTCTGGGAGAAACCGTTGAGAAACAGGTCCGCAGTATTGAGGGTGAGAGCGGTGGCGGCTGGAAGGGCGTTGCTGGCTCCGAGGAAGAGCTGGGATTGGGCAGGGAAACCATACAAATCGCCCGCCGCGCGGCCGTTCACCGTCGTGCTGCCGGAAAAGTCATTGCTGCTGCCGCTGATGATGAATCTCCCACCGGCAGGATCGCCGTGTGAAAGGGAGGTCGCACGGTCAAGGATCAGGCCGCCCGGACCAGTGATTTTACCTGAGATTTCAAAGGTCTTGTCGTTCCACCAGGTGGCGATGTTGGAGGTGGCGGCAAGAGTCACTTGGCCGCTCTGCGTGCGCAGATTGCCAGCTGGCCCGTCGCCGCTGACCAACGCTCCGCCGGAGGTGATACCATTGAGCGTGATGGGATTCGATACGGTCAGGCCGTTCAAAGTCAGCCAAAGCTGCCCACCCGCGCCGATGTTGATGGCCGCGTTGCCAGTGATGCCGGCACTCACTTCAACACGTCCGCTTGGGATCGTGGCCGTATCGCCAGAAGTCGGCGGGCCGCCGTTCCAAGCACTGACTGAGGTATCGGTCCAGTTGAGATCGCCCCCACCCCAAGTGTAGTCCGCAGCGGGGGCCGAAGCAAAAAGCCCGAGTATCGCAACGACAGACGACACAGAAAAAATATGGAAGGTATTGACGAGCAACGAGGGTGATCTGAGGTTCATGGGGCGGGCTTGCGAGGATGGCTTGAATCCTTCGAACCAAAGTCAATCGATCCAAGCCAAGGGTGCTCCTGAGAATCGTATTTAAGCGCGGAAACCCGACATGAAGCATGCGGAGCTGGAAGATTTTCCGAGGGCACAGGATTCCGTTGATTTGACAAAATCTCGTTCGTCCCTTCCCCGCTTGGAAAAATCGAGCGGTTTCCCATTTCCCATGTCGGGTTTGACGAACGAAAAACGATCTTCGTAGGAGAGTGGCAGTTCGTTGGGTCTCGCAAAGCCGTCGTTAGACTTTCGTGTCGCTTCCTCGCGTTAAAAAATGATAATGTAAATACAAGTCAAGCATGCGGCGGGTGGTCGAGGTCGGCAGCTCGGTCATGCTGCCCTCCGGAACCGAAAACTCCAGAAGATCGCGGGCATTTTTCAATCGATATGGCAATCCACCCACGCTTCCGCCAGACATCATACGAACCCAACCGGGTGGTTCGCACCTTGGCCAAGCCGGAGGCTCCAAAGCATCGGGTCTTTTCTCTTGTGACCCAGATCACCCCGCAGGCCATGTCAAATGGCGGGCGACCTCGGCAAAGGCGGCACCAGGCTACCACCGCCCAAAGTGGCTTCGCTTTGATTGTGACACTCAGCCTGATGGTGCTGCTTGCCGTCATCGCCGTAGGTTTATTGGCGCTTTCCTCCATCTCCCTTCGTGCCTCGGCGACCGGCCAGGCCCAGGCCATGGCCCGGGCGAACGCGCGGCTCGCAATGATGTTGGCAATCGGGGAACTCCAGAAGAGCATTGGTCCGGACCAGCGAATCACCGCACCATCGGGCATCCTCGATTCCGATCCCACCACCCCCGCCGAGAATGGCGTTTCTAACAAACACCTCACCGGCGTGTGGAATGCGCGTGACGCCGCCACCGAAACCCTGGATCGCTACAACACCACAGCGCCCGACTACAACCGGGATAAACCAAACTTCCGAAGTTGGCTCGTTTCCAACGCAAAGCTGGAAGACGTCGAACAGCTCGGCTTCGCGAGCAATGGCGTCTTGATCAATCCAACCAATCTCCAAGGCTCCAGGAACCCCGATCTCGTAGTCCGCGCCGGCAAAGTTCCAGTCAAGGGTGGTTCCTACGCATGGTGGGTGGGTGATGAAAACTGCAAGGCTCAGATCAATCGGCGCGATCGATTGGCCCGGCAAGGCAACCCCGCGATCACCGAACTGTTAGCAAGCTTCGGCTCGCCCGGTCCCCACGGGATCAAAGCTCTGGAAAAACACGAACTCTTCGAATCCAACTCACCCTCCAGCGACAAAATCATCACCCGTGACTCGCTGGACATCCTTACTCCGCCTGGCATCCAACGCGGTGAATTGTTTCACGACCTCACTCCCTACGCACGAAGCGTCCTAACCAACGTCACCACCGGCTCCCTCCGCAAAGATCTCAGCCTTTACCTTGAACGCAGCGACATCCACTGGCTGAGGGACTGGAAGAACCGGAATTGGCAGCAGCAGGGGCCGCTAGGACCCAACGGAAGGATCGCCCTCAGTCCCTTGGATGAGTATGACGTTCTGGCTTGGAAGACCCTTCATCACTATTATAACATGCACCGGCAAGTCAGCTACGTGGGCAACCGACCCAGGGTCACCGCGATCGACAGCAACCCGGTCACTCCCCCATACATCCCCATTGATCCGGTGAGTAACCCCGAGTGGAACAACGGCGTGACTTCCATCAATCCGGTGATCGTCCGCATGCAATACCTCTTGTCTTACGCTGTTAGAAAAAATGGCCAGGACTATGATCTCTTTGTTTACAGTTATCCCGTGGTCACCCTGTGGAACCCCTACAATGTCGACATGAGGATCAACGGTTATAACATCTGGCTCCACAACCTTCCCCTATCCCATAAAATCTACAGAAACAACGCCGCCACTCCGATCCGCGATTTCAACTGGAGATTCGATACCTCCCTGAACGGCGGCACCCTGGTCATGCGTTTCGGTCAGCCCGACGGAAGCCCTAATCAACCCATCCTTCTCAAGGCGGGCGAAATGAAGATCTTCAATCACAAAACCAGCGGTTACGGGCGCCGCGGCTATCCCGCCGCCAACATGGCGGAGAACACCGACGCCACCTCGTTCTACTCCACCGCCAATACCGGACACCCGAGGTTCGTTGGGAAAATCACCGGAGCACGGGAGACCGACACCATTGCGCTCGAAACAAGAATGGGCAACTCAAGAACCGTTGAGGAGACTTGGTCGGGATGGCAATCGACCTTCGAGGTGCGCTCGGAACCGCGCGGCGACCACACCGGGCACGACGCCAGAATGAACAGACAATTGCTCAGCTCCAGCTACGCGTGGCGCTTCGAAGCCTCAAGCCCGACCTCCAACCAACTCTCCAAAGACAATTTTCCCGCCAAACCACTCCGAGAACTGGTAAATGCACCCACTCCGTTCTGCTTGACAGATGTCAGGCTGAAGCCGCTCGATGAGCTCCAGCTCCCGAATAAAACATGGCTGCACAACATGCCCGCACTCACCTATGCCGCATGCCATTCCACCACCCAAGGGGCCGATGCCAAGACGCCGTTTTTCAGTCACCCCTACACGGTGACCTTCGACCAGCGGACCACCGTGATCGGGCTCTTCTCGTCAATTCCCTACATGGGCCCCAGCTATACACCCGGCGGCCAGCGCTTCATCGCGGACCGGGAAATCCCCCAGGTGCCGCTCTGCTCGCTGGCCCAGTTGCAGAATCTGCCTCAGCAATCAATGGAAGCCATGAACTGGAGCGGCCACCTCCAGCAAAACCATGCCATCGGCAACTCATATGCATCACCAGGCGTCCCCTCCGACAAAATCAAAAGCGGCGGGTGGCCATTTTACATCAACCCCTATATCAACTCCGGCGGCAATCTCGCCGGACAGACATTTCGAGATGATCAATGGACCTCAGGAATTCCTAACATTGATCGGAGTTATGCTGCCAACCATCTGCTCTGGGATGAATTTTTCTTCTCATCCATCGCCCCACAAACCAGCACGTTCTATCAAAGATTCGGAAGAATCCGGACACTCAAGACCGTGGTGGACGAATTCTATGGCGAAATCAAGGCGCTGCCCAATGAGGCCTATCTTCCCCATCTTGCGGGCATGAACGCCAAGACCGTTTCGGAATCCCTGATCAACCCGAGCGGTAACCCGCTCGCGAATGCCCACCTGAAATCCGCCGCACACCTGATCGTGGACGGCGGATTCAACATCAATTCGACCTCCGTGCCAGCCTGGACGATCCTGCTTGCATCCAGCCACCTCAAGCGTCCCGTGATCATGGACTCCGCCGGCACCGGCACCCCGACGGCCCAGCCCCAAGGAAACTTCGCCGTCAGCCGCTTCGCCATGCCCATCGGTGGCGGCGGCGGCCGGATATCCGACGAAGGCACACGCTGGCGCGGCTACCGCGAGCTCACCGTGGATGAAATCCGCCAGCTGGCCGAAGCGGTCGTCCGGCAGGTCAAGCAGCGCGGACCATTCCGTTCCCTTGGCGAGTTCATCAACCGCCGCCTTGTCGCCAGCGACAACGAGATGGCACTCTACGGAGCACTCCAAGCCGCGCTGGAAGATCCCCGCGTCGATATGAACAAAGACTACCGCGACAAGAAAATCACCAACGCTGACTTGAACGGCACAAACTATGTTTTCAAGCAAGCGGCGCTCGGCCCCCGTTATCAGGGAACTCCCGCCTACATTTCCCAAGCAGACATCCTGCAACCGCTCGCGCCGGTCATCAACGCCCGTTCCGATTCATTCCTGATACGCACCTGCGGAGAATCTCTCGCGCCGGACGGAAAAACCGTCTTGGCCCGGGCTTGGTGCGAGGCGGTGGTGCAGCGCTATCCCGAATACATCAACCCGCAAGACCCTCCGGAAACTCCTTTCAACACCCCGGGCATTCTATCCGAAAACAAGATCTTTGGCCGCCGCCTCATGATCCAACATTTCCGCTGGCTCAGCCAGAATGAAATCTGAGACCTCGACTCTAACAATAATGATCCGCATCCTTCTTGACATTCTTTTCATCACCCTGCTCTCCAACCAACTCTTTGCCCAACCCGGAAAGCAAGCGACTCAAATCAGCTTCTCCGTCACGCGCTTCGACCCCATGGATCGCCCCGCCCCTGACTTCGTGGTAAAAAATGGTAACAAGGAAACCGCGCTGCAAGCACCCCTCACCTACATCGCCGGCCCCTTCACCGCCACCTTGAGAGACGGTCAACACCTGGATTTCTTCGCACCCGGCGGCCTCCTGCCGGTCATCTCCACGGCGGTCCCGCCGGAATTACACAAAGACCTGCTCATCGTCTTCGTCCCGCAGAAGGAATCCTATGAGATCCTCAAAATCCATACGCCACCCTCCACAATCAAAGGCGGCGATCACTACGTGATCAACGCCGCCCCTCACGACGTCGCCATCAAACTTGGCAGCCTTGATCCTGTGCTCATCCCATCCAAAAAATCAGCCCTTCTGCATGACGCCGCAGCAGGAAACGCCCTGACCTTACCCGTGATCATCCGGCAAAAAGACGGCGAACAATGGAAGCTGGTCACCACCGAAAACTGGCCGCACGACACCCGCTTCCGAACGTTTCTCTTTCTATACACCTCCATGCGTGACCAGCACATGGCATTCCATGGGATCACCCAGCGCGTGGACTGAATCCATGGATCTTGTAATTCGAAATGAATCTGAATCCGCGCACGATCATCCAACTGGACCTCACCCTGAAACCTACCACTCTCATGACACCACCTAAATTCCCAACGCTGTTAGCCACCATCCTGCTCACCGCCACCGTTCATGCGGAAATAGCTGCGGCACCCGCGCCGTTTCTGCCAGTTCCTAACCCGGCCCAACTCCGCTGGCACCGCGCGGAGTATATCATGTTCGCCCACTTCGGCATGAAAACCTACTACCCGAGCAATGACCACCTCGGAGATGGCAACGAAGATCCCAAACGCTTCAATCCGGTCAAATACGACGCCAACCAGTGGGTCGCCGCCGCCAAGGCCGGCGGGTTCAAAGGCATCGTCCTGACCACCAAACACCACGACGGATTCTGCAACTGGCCCACCGACACCACTAACCACTCCGTCAAATCCTCGCCATGGAAAAACGGCGGGGGTGATATCGTCAAGGAACTCGCGGATGCCTGTCACAAGGGTGATATCTATTTGGGCCTCTATGTCTCCATCATCGACAAACATTTCGAAAAAGCCGGCTCGCCCAAGCACAGCGCCTACGGGGATTTCTACTTCGATCAACTCAAGGAACTCAGCACACGCTACGGCACCATCGATGAATACTGGTTCGACGGCTTCGATTCGGAAAACCTCAAGATGGACTACCCGAAGATCGGCCGCATGATTGCCGAGACCCAACCCGAGGCCGTGGTCTATGATTCCGGCGTGTTGGTGAAGACCCTGCCCGACCGCTGTCTGGCCTGGCCTAACCAACACGGCGGCGTAAGCCCGGATCAGAACTACCGCACGGAAATCGACGGCGTGATGCGCTGGTATCCCAACGAGCCCTCCATCATCTTCCAAGGCAACTGGTTTCACACGGGTGAACCCGCTGTCAGCACCACTCAAATGCAGGAGGAATACCTCAATTCCACCGGCCACGGCGTGACGCCTCTCCTGAACTTCGCGCCGAATCAGGACGGCCTCATCGATGACGACGCCGTAGCCAAACTCACCGAATTCAAAGCCTGGGTGGACCGCATCCACTCCAACAACCTCGCCCGCCTACCCGGTGCGAAAACCACCGACACCGGCCACCGTGGCAACAACCAGAACTACGCCGCCGCCATGGCCACGGATGCCAATGACGAAACCTACTTCGCCACCGACGACAACGTCACCACCGCCGTCATCGAGGTGGAACTTGCCAAGGTCCAGCAACCCGCCGGCTTCATCATCCAGGAATATATTCCTTTGGGCCAACGCGTGGACGGCTACACCATCGAGTGCCGCGTGAATGGCAACTGGCAGAAGGTTTTCTCAGGAAAGAAAATCGGCTACAAGCGCATCATTCACGCCGGTCGCTCCTCCGCCAAGGACCTCAAACTGCCGCCTTGCGATGCCGTGCGCCTCCGCATCGACAACTCGCTTGCATGCCCGCTGATCAACAACTTCCAAATCATCGGCACCGAGCCATGACCCGGAAGCGGGAGGCGTTTAAGACAAGCACCCGCCGCGCGGCTCCGCTTCATTTCCGCTCAGGCCGCTGGGACATCCCGATCCATGGCGTGGGAGGCGGATTGCTGCTCGGCTTCGGATTATCCGTCGCTCCATTGGTGGCCGCTGATTTTTTTGTCAGTCCGCATGGCTCCGATCAACATCCAGGAACCCTGGACTTGCCATTTGCCACGTTGCACCAGGCGGTCAGGGCCCTCAAACCGGGTGATGTCTGTTATCTGCGGGAAGGCGTCTATCGGGAAGTCCTGCGTCCCATGACATCCGGCGCTCCCGGCAAGGAAATCACCTTCACCCCCTATCGGAACGAACAAGTCATCCTGACCGGTGCGGACCCGATAGCGGGTGGAACTCACGAATCCGATGGCAGCTACTCGGCCCCCATGCCCTGGTCACTCGACGACGGCAACCAGGTTTTCGCTGATGGAGAAATGCTCACCGAAGCATGTTGGCCGAACCCGGGCGAAAGCGCGCTTTTCCAACCGATTCGCGCGGTGGCGGCGGCCGGCAGTGAAACCAGCCTCGTCTGCCCCGAGATCCCGGGTCCCGCGGATGCATGGAAGGGCGCACAGCTCTGGTGCGCGGGCGGCTCGGCATGGATCTGTTGGACGTCGACGGTCACCTCATATGATGAAATGACCCACACGCTGACCTTCGACAAGGCCCGGGAATCCTGGTATACGCCGACACGCGGCAGCCAATTCTCCTTGCGCGGCATTCGTGCCGCCATGGACGCCCCCGGCGAATGGATTTACGACACCCGGCAGAAACGCATCATCCTCATTCCTCCCGCCCGAAAAGCAGGTGCCAAGACAGTTTCACTCGAGGCCAAGCGCCGCATGGACGTGATCGACCTGGCGGGTTTGTCCCACATCCACATTCATGGAATCCAGTTCCGCGCCGGGGGCATCCGGATGGACAAGAACTCCTCGCATCTTGTTCTGAAAAACCTGAGGGGCAAGCATGTTTCCCACTCCTATCAGAATAACACCAGCACCCATTCCGGCGTGCTGATTGATGGGAAAAACAACCTGCTGCTGAATTGCGAGCTCGGCTATAGCTCCTCTTCCGTGCTGAGCGTGACCGGCGAGGATCACCGCATCATCAATTGTCATATCCATCACGGAGGTTACGCCGGATTATGGCGGGGCACCGTGAGCCTTTCCGGCCGGAGGATCCTCTTCAGCCACAACACCGTCCAACACGCTGGCAGAGATCTGGTCAACACCCATGGCCTGATGGAAAGTCTCGTGCAGTTCAATCAAGTTTCGGATGCCGGTTGGCTGACCAAAGACCTCGGAATGTTCTATGGGCACAACACCGACTACGCCAACACCCGGTTTTGCTACAACCTAGTCCATGACAACCATGCGGACCACTGTGCGATGGGTATCTATTTCGACCACCTGAGCCACAACGCCATCGTCGATCACAATGTGATCTGGAACGCCGCGTCCGACCCGATCCGTATCAACAACCCGAGCTATAACTGCCTCGTGTTTCACAATTCCTGCTGGCAATCCGGTGGGGTCACCACCTTCGACCATACCAAGCGCAATGATCTCTTCGGCTCACGCTTTACCTGGAACATCTTTAACCAACCCATCCAGCTGCCTGCTCACGTCATCCTCGCAAACAACCTGGTCTCCGCCACGCCACCATATGCCGATGCCGCGAAGCAAGATTTCCGCATCGCCGCTGGCCATGGACATCAAGCGGGTGCCTACCCGCCGGGTGCGCCCCCTTGGAAAGCCGGTTGTGATTTGAATGATCCCCCCACCCCGCTTCCCGTGTATGTGGCACCTGCCATCCCATGGATGAACGCCATCCAAAACGCCTGTTTCGAATTTGGAACCCTCGAAGCATGGCAGCGAACCGATGCGGAGAATGCGCTCCTGGTTACTGGCAATGGCTGGGGGAATAACCATGGAAAAACAAACGAACACGCCACCGGCACTTCAAAACATGAACTCAGGCTAGGCCCCGGGCGCGACGGCGTCAGGCAACTCATCCGCGGGCTTCTTCCCGATACCCGCTACACCCTTTCCGCTTGGGCGAAGGTTTCTGCCGGGGAGACGCTCGTGCTTGCAGTGAGCGGCCACGGCGCGCCGCCGGTGGAGGAGACGCTCGCGTCATCAGAATGGAAACGCCTGAGCATCGAATTCAAGACCGGTTCCCACGCCCATGAAGCCATGATTTTCCTCCTGAAGTCTTCTCACGGAAACGGCTCAGCCTGGTGCGACAATCTCACCTTGCCCATGACGCCGGAATCAACGGACCCGCGATGAAATCTCTGGAGCATGTGACCAGATCCCGAAGGCTTCACCCGCCGGAACACAATTCTCTGCACGACGCCGCGGTGTCCGTGCACAAGTTGTCGCCCGAAATGCAAGCGGTGTCGTTGATTGCCGGCTCCTGCTGGTCTACCCTAACACATCACGAGGTGATTTCGGAACCATTCGGATTCACCAGCAACTATTGTTGCCCTGCCGCCCGCGAGCCACCCTGACCTCACCATGAAACCACGTCCTGAAGATTCTATTCCATCGAATAGGCCCCGGCTCCCCGCTCCGCTTTCAACCTTCAAGCGTTGATCGAAAGCCCGCGACCTTCTCCGCCACCATGCCAGCACCCCATCATATTTTACCCCGATCCCATACCATTCTACCGATGATCCAAAATCTGCCCCTTGCCATTTGTTGCTCCACCCTGATCGGGATGGCGTGCCCGTCATTGCTTGCCCAGGCTGAACAGACGCTGCCTCGTGAATTCTTTGTCTCGCCCACCGGTTCGGACGCCAACCCCGGAACCCGCAGCAGTCCATTTCAAACGCTTGAAAAAGCACGGGACTCCGTTCGTGCGGCAATTCCTTCAGCGCAAGGCGACATCATGGTGACCATCCGCGGCGGTATCTACCCGGTCCGCAAAACCATCGTCTTCAACCACCAGGATTCCGCACCAGGCAAGCAACGCATCACCTACCGCGCTGCTGCCGGGGAAAAACCGCTGTTCACCGGCGGCGTGCCCGTGACAGATTGGAAGCCTTACAAGGATGGCATCTGGAAGGCGCCGCTGGACCGCTCCGAAAAACTCCGCTCCCTCTATGTGGACGAGTCCCGCGCCGTCATGGCTAACAGCGGAAAAAAAATCCGCGCCCAAGGGGGATGGGGCACATACACCGTCACCGCAGGACAGGCACCCTGGGCCTGGCAAAGCGGCCAAACCGCCGACGGCATCCAATACAACGTATCCGATCTCCCCAAGATCACCCATAACATCTCGGATGTCGAGATCGAGAACCAGACGACCTGGAACAAAAACTTCGTCGGCATACGGGAAATCGCCACCGAGGGCGACAAGTATATCTTCAAACTCCAACAACCCTACGGTGCCATCGCCCAGCAAATCGGTTGGGACGCAGGGCTCACCCTCAAGAGCGAGCAAATCATCCACAACGCCCTCGAACTCCTTGATCAACCCGGTGAGTTCTACTTCGATCGCGATGAAAAAACCGTCTACTACATCCCACGCGCCGGCCAGAACATGCAGACGGCCAAGGTCGTGGCCCCCGTCACACAAACGCTCCTCCAACTCGAAGGCAAGCCCATCAAAAACCGCCTCCGCAACCTCACATTTGAAGGACTCAGCTTTGCCTACACCGACTATAACCTCATGGAGATTGATGGTTCCCACGGCACGGCCACCCTCCAAACCGCCTGTATCAACACCGCGTTTGCCAATCCCAACTGGCATTATGATGTTTACCGCTCCTACGATGTCCTTCCAGCCGCGATCATTGCAAATGCCGTCGAAGGAGTTGAACTCAAACGTAACACGATCGCCCACACCGGCTGCCAGGGCATCGTCATGAGCAACGACATCCACGACGTCCGCATCATCGGCAACTTCATCCGCGACACCGGCGGAAGCGCCATCACCCTGGGCCATCCTCAGCACGTATACGAAAACGACACACCCGACCTCAAACATCCGGAAGGCGCAGGCATCGAACACGAAAAATTTCCCGCGGGCACCGAGTCGATCCCGCACCGTGTTTTGATATCCAACAATTTCCTGCCAGATAACTCAGCACTCTTCAACGGCCACACCATTATCACGGTCTTTTTCTCAAAACACGTGAAGATCGAACACAACTGGATCGAAAACGCACCCTATACCGCCATCCATCTCGGCTGGGGTTGGTGCGATTTCGACGGCTACGAGGGCACCAATCACCCGCAATGGGGAAAAGCGCCGCGGCCATCGGTTTTTCCCGGCAAGCCAACATCAGTCGCCGGAAACAATCGGGTGGGGGCAAACCGCATCGAACGCTCAATGACCATCCTCGACGATGGGGGCGGCATCTACACACTCGGCCGCCAGCCCGGCACCCTCATCGACCGCAACTACATCCGCAGCACCACCTTCGGAGTGTATAATGACGAGGGATCCACCGGGATCGTCAACCGCGCGAATATCGTTCAGGGGCCCTATCAACGGGTTCACACCACCGGAGACCACGGCCGCAAACACGACATTGACATCGAAGGATACTACGTCACGGATGATGTCTGGTTCGTTTCCTCACCTAACACCCGCGTCACCAACAACACCATCTGCCCCAACGCGGTTTGGCCGCCCCAAGCGCAGGCGATCATCCACGAAAGCGGCCTCGAACCGGAGTATAGAAACATCGTTCCAGCCGATTGGCAGCCTTACAACTTTGATCTCGAGGGAGTGGATCCGGAATGGGCAACGGGGGCCGTCGACTTCGCCGTTCCCGGCACGCCCAGCGAATCCTCGCGGCTCGTTTCCCAGAAAGGTTCTCAAACTGGTCCGGCCAACGGCAGGATATTCCGCCAAGGCGATGAGCTCTGCTATCGAATGAAATTTCCCGTTGGTAAGAAATCCCAGCTTGTCGCTACCTACTGGGGCGAGGAAGGAAACAAGCGCAGATTCAGAATCTATATCAACGACCAGCTTCTCGCCACCCAGGAACTATACCAAGCGCATCCGGGGAAATTCTTTGACCAGGCTTACCCGATCCCACCCGCCATGCTTCCCGCCGGAACCCACGGCGAAACCACCTACGCAGTCATCCGCTTCACCGTCGAGCCAGACGGTGGCACCGTTGGCGGACTGTTCGGACTCAAGGTATTACCCCTGCCACAGTAGCACGCCGCAGGGACTAGACCTATTCCAAGTTATGAACTCACCCCTCGCCATCGATCACACACCACCTGAGCACCTCCCGCACCCATCGGAAAAGGGCTTCGCGTTGGTGGCCACGCTCAGCCTGATGATTCTGCTCACCATCATCGCGGTGGGTCTGCTCTCGCTTTCAAGTATCTCACTCCGCGCCACCTCATCTTCGCATGCCATGAACCAGGCAAGGGCGAATGCAAGAATGTCCATGATCATGGCGGTGGCCCAGCTTCAATCGCTCTCGGGCCAGGACACCCGGGTCACGGCCAGTTCACAGCTCCGGACTCCTTCCAGCGTCCCAACGACCGGTGTCTGGAGAAGCTGGGAAGGGAACGATCATGCCGCAGACGGCAAGCCAATCCGGCCCGATTACGCATCCAAGAACCGCCCTGGTGATCCATCCGTCCCGCCTGAGCGCGCCTCCAACAACACCGGTCGGTTCCTTGGCTGGTTGACATCCACAGCTGCCGCAGCCACACCGGATGCCAATCGAATCCCGGATGTGGCATCTACAGGTGCTCCGGGATTGGTGAAGCTCGTCGCAGAAGGTAGCGCATCCGCCAGCCATCACCACGTATTCATGAGACCAACCATGATCCATGACAACCAAGGCTCCATCGCCTGGTGGACCAGTGGTGATAACTCAAAAGCGATGATCAACATCGACCGCGAGGCACAAGCATCCTCGATCGTGCAATCGCAGCAACGGGTGAGAAGCAACGGCCGGGCCGATGCCGAAACATTCGGCCTGGGAGCAATCGATAGTGATCCCGGCACTTATCCGCCGGGCCGCAAGGAGCTTCCCAGCACCGGCAATCTCAAGCTGGCGGCTCCCAGGCAGGATCTGCGGAAGATTCACGATCTTACCGCTTATAGCAAAGGGCTTCTTACCAATACCGCCACCGGTGGCTGGAAAAAAGATCTTTCCATCATGAGTGAGAATTACGCATCCTTGCCTGCTGCGAACCTCCCGTTTTTCACAATCGCGCCCGGCAGGGATTTACTCTATACCAAAAGCCAGCCAACCGGAACCGGTGGAAGACCTTTACTATACCCTTGGGACAACTATCGTGCCGGCGGGTGGTGGGCGGCATCACCTCCGATCTCCAGTTGGAACGCATTGGTCAACTATACCCAGCAATACCGGAACTTCCCCCCGAATGCACAACCGGCGAGGACGGCGATGAGGCAAGGTGCCGCCTTTGGCCGGCCTGATGACCGGGTCGGATTCAATGAACAAGTACGCAGAATCCCGCAACTCGCACGAATCCAGTGGATCTATTCCATCGGCTCGCGCAGGGTGCCAGGCACGGATCCTTCAGCCCCGGCAACCTATAATCCCGGCATCCTTGTCACCCCGGTTCTTACCCTCTGGAATCCATATAATGTCGAGATGACGGTTAACAATTATTGGGTGGCCGTTCGCTACCAGCCCAATCCCCTCGAATTTGAAATGAGATTCAACCGCGGCACCCCGTGGAGATTCGCCAGCAGGAACTTCATGACAGATCGAACACGGATCAATGAAATCTACTTCCACTTGTTGATCAGCAATCCATTCACACTCGCACCGGGCGCTACCATGATCTTCTCGCTTGCCAACAGAAACCCAGTGGTCAACCCGGCCAGTACCGATCTGCTATTGCAGCCCGGCTACACTTCAGGCGGTGGCAATCTATACACCCGGATCGGCCCCACAAGGAATGAAATCACCGCCACAGCCTCGGATCATTTTGAAATTTCAAGAATCACCTATGAAAGAACCGACGTCCGGGACTGGGGCGGTAATGGCGAAGGCTTCGGAATGTTTTTCAATGTGATGGTCAACGCTCCCAGCCTGAACACCGCGGGTTATAGTGATGACACGGGGACCGCGGTGTATATCACGCCCCATCGGATGAGAGTCGCGCCATTCAGCGGTCTCGGAGGCGATGCCGCGTTCTCAAGAATCTATCCACCGATCACCAGCCCTGTTTCCAGGCCTGTTTCCTCGATCGATGTCGCCACCATGAATGCCAGACCTTTTGCCACGGCATTGTTTGGCTACCGCGCTGTCAGCCCGTTTTTTGCCGGAAGCAGGTTCCGGCATTTGTATTCGAAAGGGCTGCTGCAAACCAATCCTCTTTGCGGCTATACGGATGATACGGGCTATCCCCTGCGGGCACCTTACAGTTTTGCATTTATGGAAATGGATGGCTGGAACACGGATGCCGCCCCGGAGTTTGAGAGATCTACCAATAGCAGCTATATCGTCTCCGGCCTCAATTCGCGCAACGGGCTCACCCGCTGCGTCATGGTGGAGTTGCCAACCCGACCTTTGCAGAGCCTTGCGGACTTGCAGCACTTTGATGCACGAAACAACAATCCGCACCCCCCGCATCAACTCAACCTCATCGCCAACGGCTCCGCGCATCCGCAATTCGCGCCGGTGCAAGCGATCGGAAGCGACAAGTCGAACGACGACAGCTTCTTGCTGAACCATTTGCTTTTCGATGATTGGTTTTGCTCGTCCATTGCGGATGACGTCACCGATTTTGGATCAGCTTCCGAGCGGACTGCGGAGCAGGTTTACCAGGATCATCTCACGCGGACCCAGCCCTTGCCAAACCGCCTCTACGAACCGGCGCCCGGCGCAGCCTCCCCGAATCTGCGTGATTCGGTCGCGGAAGCGGCTGTCTCCGGCGCGAGGGCTGGCGTCCCGGACTCCGTAACCGGGAAGTTCTCCTTCGAATCCATCGCGTCCAAGCTGGTGGTCAACGGCATGTTCAACATCAACTCCGTCTCACTTGAGGCGTGGAGGTCCATTCTCCGTCAAAGTCGGGAAACGGCGGTGCCCTATCTGGCGGCAGATGGCAGCACGCGGCTTGGTGCCAGAACATCATTCTCATACCCACGGACGTCCATTGCTGGCGATCAGGGATCCAATTCCGGATCCACGGATTCAAACCCCTTGTTTCCCGGCGCTGCGGAGTTCGCCGGCCATCGGGTGCTTACCGAGGTTCAAATCGACGCCCTAGCGGAACTCATTGTTGGAGAAATCCAAAGGCGCGGCCCGTTTTTGTCACTTGCAGAATTCACGAACCGCCAACTCACCAGCGACAGGGATCTGGCCATCGCTTCACCCGTGCAGCGGGCACTTGATCGGCTTGCAGCGCTGGGGCCATCCGAGAGGAATCCTTTCGCCGGAATCCAGTCGATTGCCCAGGAGATTACCGAACCGGCGCCGGGGATTCCCGGCTATGGATTCCCGGAGGCCGCTTTGGGATCCTCCGCCTTCGGAGTCCCCGGCTGGATCCGCCAGGCGGACATTCTAAGACCACTTGCTCCGATCATTTCAGCCCGGGATGACACCTTCACCATCCGCGCTTACGGGGATTCACGCGATCGCGCGGATCCATCCAAGATCGTGGCCAAGGCATGGTGTGAGGTCGTTGTCCAGCGGCAGGCCGCCTATGTGGATCCCATTGACTCCGCCGCAGTCGCCCCTTATTCGACCTCCATGTCGTCCCCGGTCAACAGGCGCTTTGGGCGCCGCTATCAGATCGTTTCGTTCCGGTGGCTCGTCGATTCGGAAATCTAACGGTCGCGGTTCCCTTTTTCTGCTGTTCTAACGTATTTCATCGGTATGCATCACCATCTATTCACGATCCACGCTTTCTGTTTCTTCCTGACGGGCAACCTCGTTACCGCGAAATGCAGCACCAAGGCCATCTTCATTCAACCGCCCGGCGAGGTCCCTGAAACCGCCGTGCTTTGTGTAAACAAGGAGTTTATCGATCTCAAGCTACCCAAGCGCCACCTTTCGGACCCCATCGATTTAGATTCGGGCAAGACTGTCATCTTTGTCATTCCACAGCGGCCTTCCGGACCGGATATCCCGCTGGGAGCTCCGCAGTTCACTATTCCTGAAACGTGGACCAGTTGCATTTTGCTCTTCTTCTATGACGCCGAAAACAAGCTCTTTCCGGCGCGGATCATCCCTGTGAATACGTCCAGCGCCGATTTTCCGATGGGAAACACCCTGATCTATAATCTATCAACTGCTGCTGTTTCCGCCAAACTCGGCACGGAATTTGTGAGAGTGTTTCCTGGTAAATCAGCGGTTGTAAAACCTCCGCGTTCAGGTTCGGGAGACTATCCGGTTGATATTGATTGTGCCTTCCCAGGGGACAAGCAACCCACTGCCCTGTCCCGTTCCTCATGGCACCATGAGGCGAACGCCCGGCAGTTTCTTTTCATCGTCCCACAAGCCGAATCCAAGGTTCCCCGCGTTTGGGGGGTCCTCGATCACAACGAATCCAACGCATACTAGTGCCGTCTTTGGAATATCTAACATTTTGGTGATGGATTCATCCTGGAATCCGCAGTCGGAATTCATAAAAGTCACGGACTCGGCGGGTAATCCATGAGTGATGATGAAATCCGATTTCAGCGATCAAATGAAGACTAGTCGGTTTCTCGATTTCCGAGTCATCCGTAAAATCCGTCACGCCGAGGATCTGCACCGGCTGGGCAAGTTTTAACGATCTGAGGGACATCCCCGGACCTACGTCACTATGGGTTCTTTTTTCGTTTTTTTTCGCTCAGCCAACGGCGGAAGTAGGCTTCCTTGGCAGCACGTTCGGCTGCTAGAAGATCGATGGACTCTCCTTGGAACCTTTGTAAGTCCGCCGCAACCGGCCTTCTGCCGAGAATGACTGCGACATCCAGAATTGTGTTCCCCCTGAGGATCTTGAGCTGGACTTTTTGGTTGGGCTTCATCGACCGGATTCGTTTCATGAAGGGCTCTGAAGCTTTCACATCGTGCCAGACTTCATCGTCCAGTCCGACGATGAGATCATTTTGCTGGATGCCCGCCTTGGCCGCCGCCGTGTCGGGCATGGCAGCGATGACGCGGATTACGCTCCTGGGTTTTCCATCGCCCGGCACCAGCGAAGTATCATCCCCCATATTGATTCCGATGTATCCCTCGCCTTCCCTCGAATAGTCGTCGAAGACCAATGCCCGCAGAATGGAAAGACAGCGGATCCTTGCTTCGGGGTCTTCGGCAGAGTGGTATTGTTTGAACAGCTCCTCCTTGGCCGCTTCTGGCTTCATCCTACACCATTCCAACAATTTGGCCTCGGCGGCTTCCCGTTTTTGAAATTCAGGCGAGCTCAGGGAAGTAAAAAGATCTCCAGGAAGCGGGGCGCAGAAGACGGCTTGGCTACCCATGAAAATCAGGACCGCCAGTCCCAGCCAGAACGACCGGGGGGCTTGGCGACTCTTGGAAGTTTTCATAAGCAAGCCGTCATCGATCCGTGGAATTGCACCGCAAATCGGGAAGGCGGTATGGAGTGGCCTGGATTATCGGTTGAAAATATTTTTACGTGGCACCTCGATCGCGTCATTCCGTTGTAGAGGAATTTGTTTAAACTGCGGTTGGGTGACATCATAGGACTTCTGGGCGCCGTTGCGGGTGAGTTTCACCCGGTTGATCGCGCCAAACTCCGTTTGCCCACCGGCCGCTTGAATGGCACCCCAGAGAGTCAACTCGGGGGTGAAGGGCTTGGGTCCGGGACTTCTCACATCTCCGCCGACGGTCACAACCTCCTGGTTAGGGCCCGCGCCAATGACATTGTTGATCACCTGGATGGTCGGGTTCGTGAAGATCTGTGCGCTTTTGAAACGGCTTTGGAGGATGCTTGCCAACGCTTCAGGGCGTAGCCCAGCCGCCTGGACCTGACCGATGTGCGGCATATTGATTATCCCGCCCTCGGAAACCGGATAGAGGCCGTTGATTTGGCCCTTATCGCTTTCGGGCACACCCGAAATCGTGATGTTGATCGACTTGCCCGCTTGGATTTGTGCGCTTGCCATGATGCTGGAGAACACCAAGGCCAATAATCCGAATAGAATGGTTTTCATCTTCGTATATTCTTTCGTTAGGGATTAGTAGAGTTCGGAGTCATTTCCACGAGGCGCGGCCTGTGGCTTTGTTCCAGCCGTCGGTGGTCCGACAGCTGGACCGACTTGCGACTCGGCAGGCGCGTAGTAGGTGTAGTAGCTGGTATAGTATTGATACTGGCTATCACTGCGGACATCCACGTTGTTGAGGACCACACCGATGACATTGCCGCCGACATTTTCAACCGCTTGCTTCACCCGGAGCAGCATGTTCCGCGGGAGTTTACGATGTTGAACGACGATCATGGTGAGGTCCACCTCGCTTGCAAGCACCGAGGCATCACTCACGCCGAGGATCGGCGGGCTATCCACCAGCACCAAGTCAAAGCGTTGTTTGACATCTTGAATCAGCTCGGACATCCGGCGCGAGTTCAAGATTCCGGCAGCGTCGGCAGGAAGAATTCCGGACGGCATGAAGTAGAGGTTGTCTACCGGGGTTTGGAGAATCACATCTTCAAGCATCAACTCGGTGGTGAGATAGTTGGTGAGACCTACGGAGTTATTGATATCGAAAAACGTATGCAGGCGGGGACGACGCAAGTCGGCGTCGATCATGAGGGTGGTATAGCCGCCTTGGGCGCAGATATACGCGAGGTTGACGAGGGTGGTGGACTTTCCTTCACCCGCACCACCGGAAACCACCGTGATCGCGTTGTCTTCCGGGTTTTTCCGGTTGAACTCGATGTTGGTTCTCAGGATCCGGTAGGCCTCCGCATCCGGGCTCATGCCGCTTTGTTTGTAGAGCACACCCACATCCTTGGGAATGACTGCCAGGACCGGGACTTGGAGGTAGCGTTCCACATCTTCGAGACTCTTGACCGAGGTATCAAGATATTCGAGGAAGAATGCGATACCTACACCGAAAATCAAGCCCACCACGGCACCGAGCACGAGATTGAGGGTGACATTAGGGCTGACCGGGCTTTGTGAGATCTGGGGTTCTTCATGAACGACGATGCTTTCGTCGATGGTTTTCTGGGCGATGGTTTTTCCGACTTGTTTGAGCCGGAGAGACTGCAACAGCTGTTGGTCGGTTTCGAAGTCGCGCTTTGCGTCCACGTAGTCCTGGGCGTCGAGGCCGCGTTTGATCGCTTCTTCGCGGGAGTCATCTTTCATGACCTCCACGTTTTTCAAGCGGTCGGTGGCCATGTCAAGCTGGGCTTGCAAAGTGGCTCTCAAGTTTACCACACCCTCGTCGAGTTGGAGTTTCATCCGTTCGATTTGATCGATGGCGGAGAGCACGGTCGGGTGGCGTTCGCCAAGACCATTGATCTTGAGCGACTCGAGAGAGCGCTTCGCTTCCTGATACTGGGGAAGAAGGGTCTTGATGATGTTGTCCGGCAGGTCGAGGCCGGCGGCGTAGACCATCAACTGATCGCTGTTATACTTAAGCAAGCTGTTGATCTGGCTTTCGAGCTGCATTTTACTTTGCTCGAGTTCATTGAAAGTCTGGAGGGCGGTTCGTGCGCCTTGATCTTCATCCACACCGGATTGGCCGTAGAATGAATCCTGGCCTTTGTAGATGATCCCTTTTGTTCTGACGATGATTGCGAGGAGTTTGCGGCGTTCTTCGACTTTATCCTCCTGGTCTTGCACCGCTTTGTTCAGTTCCTTGAGTCCGCGGTCTGCGTCATGGTTTTCGATTTCCGTGCGGTATTCCTTATAGGCGCGTGCTACCTCGGCGGTGACGTTCCGAGCGTCTTCCTTGTCGGTGTGGCGGACGGTGATCGAGATCAAGTCGGTTCCACGGATGTTCTGGGTATTGACGATTCCTTTGAGGATCTGGACGGCGGTGTCGGCATCGACTCCCCATTTGGTGGTCAATTCAAGCGACTTTACGACTTTTTCGAGGGATTTGGCACTTTTGATTTTTTCAAACTCCGTTCCGAAGAACTGTGGGGTCATCGGGGTGCTTCCATAAGATGAGCCTCCTTCAAATGGAGACATTTCTGGTGCACGAGGTTTGACTTCGATGGTCGCGGAGCTTTGGTATTTCTTCGGCATCACATAGGTGATGACTGCTGCGGTCATGAACACCAACAGGAGTGTTAGCAGGATGATTCCGTAGCGATTTTTGATCACCTGCCAGTAGTCCACCGCATGGAGTGCGGCCTCGTTTTGGGGTTGGGCTGAAAGATTCATAGAGTTAAATATATCACGATTTTTGGTATGTTCCAGTTGAAATAGAAACTCCCGCAATGAAATTCATTGCGGGAGTTTACGATCAGTTAAGCGATGTTTGCAATAATGGCTTTTGATTCAATGATTTTTGTCTCATCAGAACTCCGCATTGACACCCAAGGAGATCCGGTTGCGGTCGTAGTCTTGGTACTCGAGGTCATCGGACATTGCAGTCGTGTAGTTATAAGCGACTGTGCCGGTGAGCATCTCGTTAAACCGAACCGAAAGCCCGATGTTCGCATTCAAGAGTTCGTTAGATAGATCCGGGGTGCTTCCACCGGGCGCATTGAGGAGCTGGCCACCTGAATAGGAGGTGGGGATATAATCTACGCCTCCGAAAATCGAAACCATTGGGGAGAATGCATACTCGCCGGATACACCAATACGAAGCGTCTGGGTGTCGTTAAAAACCACTAAATCATTGGTGGGGAGCACTTGAACGGCGTCGACTGACTCAATACCATAACGCGCATAGGCGCGCACGCTAAATTCCTGGGTCAACTGCGAATTCAGAGCAGCTTCCAAGTATGGGCTAGTAAAGGTTTCACCTTCTTCAAAGATGGCATCGGGCGAAGAATCGATTTCACGGAATTGCGCACCTGCCCGGATGATTCCAAGCGTAGTAGGGCTAAACCGATGTTCGGCACCGAGAAGGAAGAATTGATCCGTTGACTCCGGAGCAAAGCCACTTGAAGTGGTTTGTCCATAACGGTAGTCAGCAGTCAACACGGTTTGTGGTGAGATCTGGTAGCGGAACTGATTGTAGAAGGTCCACGTGAAGATATCGTTGTTGTTATTATCTGCGTAGGAAAATGAATTGAGAATCAGGCCGGTGTATGTTCCCAAGCGCTCAGTCCAGCGGTAGCCGATCGAATTGTCTGAGGTCCAGAAGAAGGTCTCGCCAACCTGCGCAGCATTCGCAACACCCACGGAGTAATCTGGATTCAACTCGTAGGAAATGAAATTTCTGCTCGAGAAACGAAGGCGCTCGTTGAAACGGTGAGTCAAGTTCACGCCCGCTCTGGATTGGCTGTTGGTGGCGTTGACACCTTCTGGAGCATCGAGGTAATAAACCAAACCCAATCGCACGAATACGTCCCACGTGGTTTGTGGGTTTGTATTGATGAAGGAGAGCCCTACATAGGGGTTAAAGCCTGCAGTTCCTTGGTCCTCAACCCCGAAAAATGGGTTTCCGGCATTGACGTTGTCGTCGTAGAAAGCGGCGACGCCAGCGGTCCAGCGGAGAGGAAGTGATTCCTGAGTTTCACTACCACCGATGTAGTAGAGACCTTGGGCGGATGCAGCTCCGGCGAGGAGCAACGTCGTGAAAGCAAATGAAAAGTGATTTTTCATGGGTGGATGGGGCGACTGAGTGAAGGATGTAGGGGTCGTTTGAGAGGATTGAAGGGCTGGAGCGTGCCGAAGGGTACTTCAGAGCTCGGCCAGTGGTTGGAGCTAGGCACCTTGGGAGAATGCCGGAACCACAAAATCCGTCTCGGTGACGTTGTCGGGTGGTTGAGGAAGAACGGGAGGGGTGAGTGGAGGGCCCATGGGTCCTGGAGGATTTCCCGCAGTGGGCGGGACATTGGTGCCGGAAGGGATGTCGAGAGGATTGAATGGAGCCTCTGCGGCAGCCACTTCACCCTTTGCGTCCTTCGCATCCTTTGCGCTTTGAGCGGATTCACCGAGATTTGGATCGAGCTTCGCGAGCACGGCCTGCACTGCACCGAGTGCATCGGGGGCTGCGGCCACGGCACACTGGGAAACCAAGCGCATTTGTTCAGGGGCGGCAATGGAGGCGGCTTCGACGATGGCTGCCACGGTTTCAACGCTGGCCTTGGAACCCTCGATGGCTGCTTTGACGACTTCGCAAGCGCAGTCAGGTGCAGCGCCGACTTCAGTGGCGACGATCTGGAGGACCTTTGATTGGTCTGCAGTCACGGCCGCTTTGACCGAAAGAGTGAGAACACCACAATCCACGGCAGCGTTCTCTGCGGTGGCAACGAGTGTCGGCAGCAGTCCGAGGGCGGTGCTGAGGAGAAAGAATCGTGCGTTGATTTTCATGACCGAGGATAGTTTATGGGGAGGAAATAAGAATGGAGCGGGCAGCGGGAATCGAACCCGCATGTCTAACTTGGAAGGATAGCGCTTTACCACTAAGCTATGCCCGCCTCTGCAAGAAAGATCAAACCGCTTTCTTCTCATTCCGGCAAGACAAATCTAAGGTTTTTTCAATTTATTTTGAGGACCTTGTTTGCGATGATAAGTCATTCAATGTGAGTGTATAACCCATTAAATTCCGGAGAGATTCGATGATATTTGAGCGAAAGTTGATAAAATCTTTGGGTTTGGTGGAAATTTGTTCAAACATTTATAAGATTATTTAGATGATCAACTTTTGGTGATTTCCTAGATTCCTGTAGGATAATCTGAGAAGTGCCAAGGGATGTGAAATTGTTCTTCGAGTGCTTGTGCCAGGGCTTTGACGCCCGAGGTTTCCGTGGCGTAGTGGCCACCGTAGATCAGATTGATTCCAAGCTCCTGGGCGAGGGGGAAGCTCCAGTGCGGGCCTTCGCCGGTGATGAAGGTGTCCACGCCGAGGGCGGCGATCTGGGCGACTTCGCTGCCGGCGCCGCCGGTGACGATGGCGATTTGAGAGACCCGTTCGGGTCCGCCCGGGGAGAGGTGAGGGCGTGGGCCGAGGAATTTCTGGAGATGATCGAGCAGATCGGCGCGGCTTCCCTGCCATTGACCGCGGAGGCCCATGGTGTTTCCCTTTTGATCGGGGAATGGCGTGATCTGTTGCAGGTGGATCGCTTGCGCGAGTTGGACGTTATTTCCCCAGTCGGGATGGATGTCGAGGGGGAGGTGGGAGGAGTAGATTGCGAGGTCGGCCTCGATGGCGATTTTGAGTTTCCGGTAAAACGCGCCTGTCACAGGCTGGGCACCTTGCCAAAACATCCCGTGATGGACGATGAGCAATCCGGGTCCAGCGGCGGCGGCAGCTTCAATGACAGGCAGGGAGGCATCGACCGCAGCGATGACGCGGGGGATTTTCCCGCTGTTTGCCAATTGCAGGCCATTGATGGCACCTGGGTAATCGGGAACGGAAGCGGTCTTGAGTTCGCGATCCAGGTAGTTTACGATCTCGTCCAAGGAGGGCATGGCAAACGCTATTCATGGCGGCTCCAAATGACAAGTCCGGGCGTTCGGGTGAGTGCCTTGCCTCCGATGAACTCGACGAGGTCAGTGGGTAGTGGGGCTTGCCACCGCCGTGTTTGTCCTTTCCAATCGATTTCCAACGCGGCGGCATGGAGCGCGTGACGGGGGAGTAACAAGCGCTCTTCGAGCATGGGAGTCCAGCCGGTCTCCATCCATTCCAGGTATTCCTGGCCATCGGCAGCGTATAGCTTGTCGCCCACGATCGGGTGTCCACCGCAGGCGAGATGAACACGGATCTGATGCATCCGGCCCGTTTCAGGAAAACACCGGATTTGGGAGAATTCCTGCCCGTTGCGGTGAAAGCGCTGCTCGACTCGGAAGCGGGTCCGGCAAGCACGGCCTGTGGGATGCGGTATCTGCTTCACCCAGATTGGTGATGGGGCCAACTCGCCGGCGCGCAGGAGAGGCTCGTCACATTCCCAGGAATCTGCGGCGGGCCAGCCGCGCACGATTGCGAGGTATTCCTTCCCGGCTTCCCGCCGCTCGAAGATCCCGCCCAGTTCGCGGGCAGCGGCGAGAGTCTTGGCCACCAGGACGACTCCGCTGGTTTCCCGGTCGAGCCGGGTAATGATTCCGAGGTGTCCGCCTGTTTGAATTTCGAAGGCGAGCAGGTGCTCCAAGCCGCCTAACAAGGTGGGTTCCGGTTTCCGGTTCGCCGGATGCACGATTAGCGGGGCAGGCTTATCCACGACGATCCAGTCCTCCGACTCGTCGATGACCTGAAAACTGGCGAGCACATGCAGACTCATCGGCTTGTTTTCCGCTTGAACACAGAAAGCCAGAGATCCGCGAACGGATCCCTGGCCATGAAGATCATGGATCGATCCTAGAGACTAGGACTTGTAGCGGAGACGCTTTTTATGGCGGTTCTGCTTCATGCGCTTCTTGCGCTTGTGTTTGTTGATCTTGGTCTTACGACGTTTTTTAATGGAGCCCATATTCGGTTCGGGGTTGGTTGGTGGTGCTGGACTAGGGGACGATTTTGTTGAGTGGATATTCGATAATCCCCTCGGCCCCCAGACGTTTCAGTTCTGGGATGATGTCCCTGACGACGATTTCGTCAATCACTGTCTCAACCGCGACCCAACCTTCTTCGGAAAGCTGGGAAATGGTGGGACGGCGAAGTGACGGTAGTTTTTCGAGGAGATCGGGTAAACGAGCACTCGGAAAATTCATTTTGAGCCCGACTTTGCCACGAGCGCAGAGCGCGGCTTTGAGGAGCAGGGCGATGCGATCCATTTTTTCCTTTTTCCAAGGATCTGCCGCAGCAGTCGGGTTCGCGTAAAAGTGAGGAAAGGAGGTGAGGAGGGTATCGACGATCCGCAAGCGGTTGGCGCGGATCGAATCGCCGGTTTCTGTCACATCGACGATGGCATCGACCAGATCCGGCACCTTGACTTCCGTGGCACCCCAGGAAAATTCGACATCGGCCTGGATTCCGCGTTCTTTCAGATAGCGTTGGGTGATGCCGACGCCTTCGGTGGCGATGCGCTTGCCTTGGAGGTCCTCGGGTTTCCGGATGGGTGAATCCTCAGGCACGACGAGAACCCAGCGGGTGGGCCGTGTGGTTGCCCGCGAGTAGGGCAGCTCGGCGAGATCCACCAGTTCGACATCATTTTCGTAGGCCCAGTCGTAGCCTGTGATTCCGCAGTCGATGAAGCCTTGACCGAGGTAGCGGCCGATTTCCTGTGCGCGGATCAGGTAGAGGTCGAGTTCCGGGTCATTGGAGCTCGGGCGAAGTCCGCGAGAGGAGACATAGACCTCATAACCTGCCTTAGCGAGGAGTTCGATGGTCGGGTCCTGAAGGCTCCCTTTCGGGATCGCAACTTTCAGAGTTCTTGAAGGGTCGGGCATGAGCGGGCGGGGGTTTTAGCCCGAAAGTTGGTGGAATCAAGCCAAGTTTTGAATATTTACACACGGGGTGGTTAAAATTTTATCATTCCCGCTCGGTTGAGCTTGGCAAGCGGCGGCGGACGACGCAGTTTTTGCGCATGTTTGACGCCGCACGTTATGAGGGTCGTATGCCGTATCGGCGCTGCGGCGATTCAGGAGTCCTTCTGCCGGAGATATCCTTGGGATTTTGGCACAATTTCGGTCATATCGATGATTTCCAAGAATCACGGAGAATCATGCGGCGGGCGTTCGATCGGGGGGTGACCCACTTCGACCTTGCCAACAATTACGGCCCGCCGCCGGGGTCGGCCGAGGAGAACGTGGGGCGGATTCTGGTGGAAGACTTCGCCTGCCACCGGGACGAGCTCATCATCACCACCAAGGCCGGTCACGCGATGTGGAACGGCCCGTATGGTCAAGGCGGGTCGCGCAAGCACCTGCTGGCATCGCTCGATCAATCGCTCAAACGGTTGCGTGTGAACTACGTGGACCTATTTTATTCCCACTGCCCGGACCCGGATACCCGCTTGGAGGAGACGATGTCCGCCTTGGCGACGGCCGTGCACAGTGGCCGCGCGCTCTATGTCGGGCTCTCGAAGTATCCCCTCAAACGGCTGAAAAAAGCCGTGAGAATCCTCAAGGAGATGGGGGTCCGTTGTTTGATCTATCAGGCACCGTATTCCATCCTGAACCGCTGGCCGGAAGCCGAGGGTATCCTGGATTATCTGTGGGATGAGAAGATCGGTTGCGAGGTTTTCAGCCCGCTTGCGCAGGGGATGCTCACGCCGAAGTATCTCGATGGCATTCCGGAAGGTTCGCGTGCGGCGCGCGAGGAAGGATTTTTACAAGTGGATCAGGTCCTGGCAGAGCAGGAAAAAATCCGGGCGCTGGGTGATCTGGCACAATCCAACGGAATTTCCCTGAACCACATGGCCCTTCAGTGGACGTTGCGCTCGCCTGCGGTCACCTCTTCGATCATTGGCGCACGCACTGTTGCGCAGTTGAATGACTCGCTGGACGCATTGCAAGCGGCAGCGCCCGATGAATCGATGCTTGCTGCAATCGACATAATCGCTCCGCTCCAAAAGAAAAAGCATGCGGAGGGATAGAATTTGTATTAACGGTAGGTATGAGCTGGAACGAAATTTTTCTTGCCCTTTTTGACCGCTGTGTGGCGGAGTTCCGATCGGGCAATTCGGCATACGAGAGTTATTATGATGCGCAGGACCTGTCGTTTCTGGCGGGGATTGGTTGCAAGCCGCGCGAGTTTTTCGACTTCGTTGAAGATTATTGTGGTGAGGGGGAGCCCGCCATTTCCACCGCCTTGCTGGTGGCGGCGGCACGACGCGATTATTTCCTGGCGGTGCAGAAGGGAATCCCAAGTGGAGAATCGATCACGGCGGCCGACCTGCCAACCTTCGGTGATGAGTTCAAGGGCATCGCCTATCTTCCGCGCATCCTTGCCAAGGGTCGGGCTAAACTTCGGGGTGAGTTGGATCCGGACCTGATGTTTGGCTGCGGGGGAGATCGGAACTTTTTGAGAAACCAAGGGAACATCCCCATGGCGGATTTCCTCAGGAATCTCTGGGCGGCCGGGGACGATGACGAAAAAATCACCCACTGGATTCTCGAGCAGCAGGATTGACTTCCAGCCCTATCCCAAAAACTCCGTGCTTGCCTCCCTGCTCGTCGCGGCCTATCCCGAGCCCACAAATCATGGCCAGCACACCTATCATCAACCTCCGCAAGGGACACGCCGTCCGCCACAACAACGAAGTCTGCCTCGTCATCGACCACGAGCTCAAGACTCCGCCACGGATGGCCTCTTACGTCCAAATGTCCATTCGCAGCGTCGCGACCAAGAAGGTCTTCAACCTGCGCATGACCTCGAACGACAGCGTGGAAGGCGTGGTTCTCGAGCGCACGCCACACGAGTATTCCTACAAGGACAGCAGCGGCTACCATTTCCTGGATCCGAACACCTACGAGGATGCCGTCGTTTATGAAGACCTCATCGAAGGGGTGAAAAACTACCTTATTGAAGGGCAGATTTACAACCTGATGGTCGCGGACGGCATCGTGGTGGCGGTGGATCTTCCGCTCTCCATGGTCATGACCGTGGCTGAATCTTCTGAAGGCGTCAAAGGCGACTCCGCCAACAACGTTTACAAGCCCGCAGTGATGGAAACCGGTCTGATCGTTCAGGTTCCGCTGTTCATCAACGTGGGTGAAAAAATCAACGTCAAGACGGAGGATAACTCCTACACCGGCCGCGCCTAGGGCCCCGACTTGTTGGGTGGGTCGAGGCAAGAACCGTGTCGGCGATGGCCGGACCTTGTTAAGGTTGGCTAGATTTCGCTTGATGTTGATCAATAATTTTGGCCCACTTCGAACGACATGAAGTTAAGCCATCGGATGATTGCGTCTTTGCTGCTCACCGCATCCCCTGCGGCGATCGCAAACACTGAGTTGGAGACCCTGCGTTCGCGCTGCTTGGAGCAGGAGCGACAAATCCGGCATTTGGAGGATGAAAACTCGAAGCTGCGTTCTCTCGCAGGAGAGCAACGCTCGGCAGCGCCGGCTCCGACTCCTGCGAAGACCGCAACAGAGGGCCTCGTCGGGAGCAGTGGCGCCGAAGCTTCCACTTACATCGTCAAGCCAGGGGATCACCTTGAAAAGATTGCGCGTCAGCTCAGGGTGAGTTCCGCGCAATTGGCGAAGACAAACGGCCTGAAAGGCAGTTCCGTGCTCCATCCCGGCCAAAAACTGAAAGTTCCCGGCAAGGTCGGCACGGCCACAGCCACCCCATCCGAAGCGCCGGTTGCGGCACCCGCACAGGCAGCCGCCACGCCCTCATCCTCCACACCCAGAACCCATAAGGTGAGGGCCAACGAGACTTACTCGAGCATTTCCAGGAAATACAAGATCAGCGCTGACACTCTGATCGCTGCGAATCCCAAGGTCAAACCGACAGCCCTCCGTGAGGGTCAAGTCATCAATCTTGAGCGGCAGGTCGCCTCTCCGAGCCAGCCGACAGGTGTTCCGACCCCTGCACCTGCACCTGTGCCTGCTCCGCCAGCGGCCGAGACAGCAGTTGCGCCTGTGGCATCCTTGCCAGCACCCGAGCCGCAGCAAGGCGCCGGGCCCTCTCCTGAGGCAGCAGCCGAAGTTCCTGCCAAGGCACCCGGTAATGATCGAAAAGTCCGCCCCATCGTGATTGAAGAAGAAATGACTTACGGTGATTTCGCCACCAAACACGGCACGGATGCCGAGCGCCTTAACGCGCTAAACGGGCTAGACCTGACCCCATCCACGGTCCTCGCAAAGGGCTCGGAACTCTACGTGCCAGGAAATTAAGGCATGCGAGGCGGTCTCAGCGGTAAAACACCGGCACTCCATCGCGATACGTCACCGACTCCGCACTTCCGGCTCCCAAGCGCGCCGGACGGGCGAATGGGTCCGGACTGGCCAGAGGAATTTCAGGTTCACGCGGGCCGTGTTTGCTCGGGGCATGGGTGATGACCACGGGCGTTCCCACAAGAACCGCATCAAACAGCAAAGGCACGAACTCCTTGGGCATCCGGATGCAACCGTGAGATGCAGGCTTCCCAGGCTCGGGAATCAAACCGCCATGCATTCCCACGCCGTAGGAAGTAAGGCGCATCCAGTAAGGCATTGGTGCAGGAACATACACCATCCCTGGAGGAACTCGATCACTGGCCTTTGCATCACCATCCGTCACGTTCCCAAACTCATCTTCAAACCAACCGTAAATGTTTGAGTACTTATCCGCGACTTTTTCGGTGATTTTATAGGTCCCATCCCGGGTCGAGTGACCCTCCTTGCCCGTCGCTACGTAGCACCAGCCAATATCACGCCCGCCACGGGTGAATTCCGCGATTTGATCCGTCAGACTGATCCGAACCGCCACCTTCCCCGACCCCTGATCGTCATTCCATTGATAAAGGACCCGCTCTGACCTTGGACGGGATGGGGGGGGGCTTGCAATCCCACACGACCCTAAAAAAGTCGCAGAAAGCGCGATAACAAGGGTAAATTGGATGGCTGAGCGTAACGGCATTATTTCAAAAAATTTTTCGTATCTATTGATAGGGAAGGTATCGGTCAAGACTCGGTCCGGATATTTGTAGAGCCCTTTGTTTCACCGTCCTTGCACATTCCATTCCACGAGCCTACGAAAAGGGGAGATGATTCGATTTTCAGTTTTGGGTATTCCGATCGAGATCCAGCCGTTCTTTTGGCTGACCTTGGTCATTCTCGGAGGGGCCAGCGGCGCGGACTCGCCGGAACAGATTCTTGGAATCGGACTATTTGTCATCGCCGGCTTCATCTCGATTCTGGTGCACGAGCTGGGCCATGCGTTGACAGCGCGTCATTTCGGAGCTCAGCCACACATCGCGCTCATCGCCTTTGGAGGATACGCTGCCTACTCGGGTGTCCGGATGTCACGCCGCCAAAGCTTCCTGATCACCGCCGCCGGGCCAACCATCCAGCTTGTTCTGGGATTCGCGGTCATTCTTCTTTCCCTTGCCCTCCCGCCCCTCAGCCTGCACGGGGAATACTTCCTTGGGACCCTGATCTGGATCAGTTTCGCCTGGGCGATTCTCAACCTGCTGCCGGTGCTGCCTCTGGATGGCGGGCAGATGTTGGAAGCCGCGCTTGGCCCGCAACGCCTCAAAATCACGCTGTGGGTCACCATCATCGTCTCCGTCGTGGCTGGCCTGGCCATTCACGAAAAAACCGGATCATGGATCTTCCCGATTTTCCTCGGAATGTTCGGATGGCAGGCCTTCCAGCAACTCAAGGGCCGGAGTTGGAGGTGATCCTCACTACCAGAAAATCATCCGTAGCCCCGCCAAGGTAGCAAATATCACGACCATCCACTCGAACACAGCCTGCGGAACGTATTTCAACAACCACTTCCCGCCAAAAATCCCCAAGGCCACCGCAGGGACCAGCTTGAGGTTCTCGATCAAGCTTGCCTCAGTGATCAGCGCCAGCCGGGCGTTGAGCGGGACCTTGATAAGATTGATCAACAGAAAAAACCGCGCGCCGATCCCGATCAACTCCATCTTCGGCACCTTCCTCGCCATCAGATAAAGCTGGATCACCGGCCCGGCGGCATTCGCAAGCATCGTCGCAAATCCTCCCAATACCCCGGCAGTGACACCAAAGCCCCGGGAGTCCACCAAGCGGTCAAACCCGACCGGCTGCCAGCGCCGGAACGCCTGCAAGCCCACCATCATCAATACACAGCCGCCGATCACCTGCCGCGCGGCGGAGTCGGAGATTTTCCCCAGCAGCCACCAACCCAGCGCCACCCCTACGAGGGCAGGACCTAACAACTTCCAAACCGGCCGCCACGAGCCATGTTTCAAGAACGCAGGATAGGCCATCAAATCCGCCGCGATCAATAATGGCAGCGCAAGGCCGACCGAGGCCTTAGAACCATAAATATCCGCTAACAGGACCACCGACACCATTGAAATCCCGCTGAAGCCCGACTTCGACAAGCCGATGCAAAACGCCGCCAACCACGCCAACAGGTAAACTCGCGGATCCGACAACATTTCCGCCCGAACCATCCCGAATTTCCACCATACGACAAGCTCAATCCGGTCAAATGAATGCTGGATCTGCGCCACCGCACCAGTTCATCCTCCCGCCATGACTGCCTCAGCTGCCGGATTTTCCATGCCACCCGAATGGGCCCCTCAAGAAGCGGTGTGGCTGTCATGGCCGGTCGAGGATCCGCGCCACTGGGGTGGGGCCAAGCGGCAGATGATCTGGGCGAAATTCGCCGAAATCGCCGCGGCCATCTCCCACTTCGAGCCCGTCCGGATCAATGCTCCCAAGGCCGACCACACCGCCATTCTCAGCGCCTGCAACGCGGCAAAAGCCGTACCCGAACGAATCGAACTCTTCGATCACCCCCACAACGACGTCTGGTGCCGCGACCATGGACCCATCTTTGTCAAACACGCCACCACCGGCGAGGTGGCCGTGACCGATTGGGACTTCAATGCCTGGGGCGGCAAGTTCCCACCCTGGGACCTCGACAATGCCATCCCCGGAAAAGTCGCCACCGCCCTCGGAATGCGGCTCTTCAAAGGCGGAATGATCCTCGAAGGCGGCGCCATCGAAATCAATGGCACGGGCCAACTCCTCACCACCGAGGCGGTGCTCCTCAACCCGAACCGCAATCCTCACCTGCAACGGGAGGAAATCGAAAAACTCCTGTGTGCCGGACTCGGAGCATCCGAGATCCTCTGGCTTCGGCAGGGGATCGAGGGCGATGACACGGACGGCCACATCGACGACCTCGCCCGCTTCATCGATCCACAAACCATCCTCGCCTGCACGGACTCACGCGCGGGCTCACCTAACACATCCATTCTGGCAGAGAACCTTTCACGCCTGCGTTCCTTTCTGGCACCTAACAAACGTCCTTTCGAAGTCCTGGAAATCCCCCTTCCTGAAGCCTGCGAGGTCCCCGGCTGGCGACTGCCGGTCTTGCCGGCGTCCTACGTGAATTTCCTCATCGTCAACGGCGGTGTCCTAGTGCCGACATTCCGCCAGACGAAAAATGACGATCGCGCGCTGGGAATGATCCGCGAACTGTTCCCGACCCGTGAAATCCGCGGAATCGACTGCCTCGAGCTGGTTGAAGAGGGCGGCACCTTGCACTGCATCTCCCAACAACAACCATCCTGACTCTCTAACAATCTATCAGGCCTCGATGCCAGCGATGATCTCGCAGCCCGGAAGTTTTTCCTTAAGCGCCTTGATGGCCTCCGGACTCACCGCCGTCTGCCAGAGGTAGAGGCGCTTGAGATTCGGCATGGCGGAAAGCTTGCTGACACCCGCATCCGTGACTTTCGTTCCGTAGAGATTGATGGATTCCAAGGAAGGAATCTTCAGCAAGGTATCCATCGCCGCATCGGTGATCCCCGTCTCGGCCAGACGGATCATCTTCAGGTTCTTCGCCGGGGCCAGCTTGGCCACGGCTTGATCGGTGATCCTGGTGGCTGATAGATCGACCGTCACGAGGTGGGGAATCACCGGGTCCAACTTTTGGAAAATGGTGTCATCCAGATTCGCACGCAGCGAGACCGCCGTGAACGTGAGCAGGGCGGATTGCTGGGATTCAAAGGTCAAGGCCCCGGGAAACTCTTTGGCTAGACCCGCAACGGCGGCTTTGAGCGCGTCATCAGGCCCGACCGGCACCGGATCAGACGTGCTTGCATCCGCCCCGCCTTTGGCCGGCGGCACGAGCTTTGAAATCGCCTCCTGAATGGGTGCCGGGACCACATAGTCCGCCAGAACCTTCGCAGGGTCGGCACCGTTGTCGATCCACCACTTGAGAATGGCCACCTCGCCGTCCGTGAGGTCCGGCTTGCCCTCGGGCGGCATGTGCTCCTCATCATCCATCGGCAGGTCGATCCGGACGATGATGTTGCTCTCTGCGGACTTGCCGGGGACGAGCCCGGGCCCTTCCTTGCCACCTTTCACGAGCAGTTCATAGGTATCCATCCGGAATTTACCCTTGGCCTTGCCCTCCTTGTGACACTGCACGCAACGCTGTTCCAAGATAGGGGCCACCACGCCTGCATAGACGGATGCCGCGACCGGAGCCGCCGTGGGTTCTTTAAGTTTGGGTTCACTCGGCTTGAGGCCTAACACCTTCCTGACAGGAACCGGCGCAAACTCGGTTAGATAATTCTCACCATGGGTGATCGACGCCCCGTCATGGCTTGTGAAGCCCATCACACCCACGCTCCCGAACAGCAACACCCGGTAAAACACCGGCCGGCCGCCCGTCGAAAGCGTCCACGCCTTCGTTAAAAAGGTCACCACCGCCGCGACTGCGAAAGCCAAACCGCCCCACAGATGCCGCTCGACCAAGGCACTTCCCACGAATTCCTCCCCTCCTTGATAGAGTAAAAATCCCGCGAGGACTGCGACGATCGCACTCGCCGCCCCGAAAAACAACGGCACCAGGGAAGCCCGCTCCTCGCCCTCGGAGCGACGCCTGAACATCGCTGCCAATTCCTGAAACACAATCAACGCAAAGACCCCGATCGGCAAATGCAGCAAAACCGGGTGAAAACGGCCGATGAAACGCACCGCATCCGGCATCTTCTCGGGAGCCGGAGTCCCCGCCAGAAACGGCATCGCGATCAAGCCCGCCGCAGTGAGGAGGCCAAGGAACGTAAGCGCCCATGGTTTTCTCCGCGGCACTGGGGTGGAATTCGGGTCGGACATAGATTTACCCCCACCATACGTCGGAGCGGCGTCAGGTCTTTCTAAAATTCAAACATCGATCGGATCACCCGACACTCTGGATTTCGACGCCTTGCCCCGCTTGAAAAACGGCACCCAGCGGGTCACATCGTAACCGAGATACGCCATCGACTTCACGAAGATGAGCAAGGCCGTCGCCTCGTCGATCAAAGGAATCGGATCCGGGAGCGGCCCGGCGATCAAAAGATACAGCCCTGATAAAATCGCGAAGAACCAAGCAAATTTGCGCTTCATAAAATGGAAGGTAGCATCAATCCCACCCGATGCAACTTCAAGGGTCCTGCAAGATTTCCAAAATCATGGCGCTGCAGGGCGCGAGATCAGGCAGCGCGATTTCTCCAGCTTTCGCCAGCCCGGACCACTCGCCATCAAGCCGATTGGTGAATTTCCATCCGTCACCCGGCTTGCGCCCGATGAAGTTCCAAGCATCGTCCGGCAAGCTTACTTGAACGTCTCGCAGTGTTTCCGAGCCGTGGAAATTCGCCACCACCAGGAACGACTGGCCGCTCTTCGCATCGTGGCGGAGGAACGCATACAGCCAGTGACCCGATGAAGTCTCGGCACCCAAGCGGCCGAATTTCGGATTCTCAAGATTCGCGTGGTTGAGGCCATAGAACTCGCCCGCCGTAAAGGCCGGTCCCTGAATCGCACGGATCAACTTTCCATACCACTCGCGCAAATCCTTCTGCTCATCACTCAACCGACCACCATCGAAGCGCCCCCCGTTCACCCACTTGGTAAACTCGGGCATCGACCAGTAATCAAAAATCGTCGTGCGCGCATCATCCCCACCGAAGCCTTCCGTTCCCGCTGCCGGCTCACCCACTTCCTGGCCGTGATAAAGCATCACCGGCCCGCGCCCCATCGCGAACAACACCGCAGTAACCGGACGCCCCACCTTCATCCCGAGGCCCCCCCATTCCTTCGGGCTGGCAATCCGCACCTCGTCATGATTCTCCGCATAGCGCAGTGACTGATGGAAACGCGCTCCGGTAAAGGTGATCGGGTCGAGATCATTCGCCCATTTTCCCGAATCATAAAGCCCCTCTAACACATCATAACTCGGATCATCATACACCGCATCGAAACCCGCCTTGATCAGCTCATCCAGCACATGCCCGTCGGTGAGTTTCGCGGGGTCATTGTCATAGGCCTCCGCAGAGAAAAAAACATCCGCCTGCCGCGCCCGCGCCCGCTTCACCGCCCAGGCCCAGAACTCGATGGGCACCATGTGCGCCATGTCCACACGGAACCCATTCACTCCCAGCCCCTGCCAATAGCCGAGAATCTCATCCATCGTCCGCCAGGTCTTGGGAACTTCTGTTAGATCGGCGTCCGGCCCCGGAAGATGACCCGTTGCCCGACCTTGGGTGAAGTCATGTCCGTAGTTCAACTTCACCGTCTCATACCAATCGTGGATGGATGGTGCCCATGAAATCACGTTGTTGCCCGTGACCCGCCCATGGTGCTTTTCCGGGGCGAAGGAACCCTCACAGCCCGGCATCCCCAGCGTGGGCAGCTTGAGCGGCGCGCCTCCGCCCGGATCTCCCGGACCCAGATAGTAAAAATGGTTGTCGCGATCAAAAAAAACATCCCGCTTGTCACCCTGCCCAAATGACGATTCCGGCCTCACGTCCGAGTCATAAGATCGCGCCACATGATTCGGCACGAAGTCGATAAGCACCTTCAGGCCCAACGCATGACAACGTTTCACCAAAGCCTGGAACTCTTCCAAGCGCTTTTCCGGCTCCACTGCATAGTCCGGGCAGACGTCGAAGTAATCTTTAATCGCATAAGGACTTCCCGCGATGCCTTTGAGAATATCCGGGCTATCCGCCGGGCGTGTCGGGTAGGCCGTTCCGCTCGCCTGCTCCAAAACCCCGGTGAGCCACAGGTGGGTGAATCCCATTCCTTTCAAGGATCTTAAAGCAGCGTCATTGATTTCAACAAATTTCCCACAGCCATTTTCCGCTAGTGTCCCGTTGGTCTTGCGGGTCTCGTTGGTGTTGCTGAAAGTCCGAACCATCAGCTGATAGATCACGGGACGTGGAGCTTCCTCGGCGCGGCAAAAACTGCTCATCGCCGGGAAACCTAATCAGCGCGGGATACTTTGCCAAGTCATGGTTCTCCCGACGTTATCATTTCCGAGTCTTCGAGCGCTCCTCACGGATCACAGCCAGCGCATCATACAGCGCGAATAAAATCACCACCACCGTCGCCGCCGCGCAGCCACCCCACCAGAAAATCACCCGCCACGGGCTGGTCCAGATCCAGTCGTTGAGCACCCACAACCCGGTGACCATCATTGCCAGCGGAAACAATGTCAGCCGCCCGAGCCATTTCCTGCGCTCATGCCGATGATGCAGAATCGCCCGGGCCAAGCCCTTGCTATCATCCCATGGCCCACGTTGTTGATCGTTCATCCCCCTGAAAAACTACGGCATCCCCAGCGGCGCAAGCGTCGCCATATACCATTCCCAAATCCGCCATGCACCAAACAACCAGGCCGCCGCACCCATCGCCAAAAATGGACCGAACGGCAGCTGCTTGCCAAACCCAATGCGTCCGATCACCGCCGCGACAATCGCAAAAACCGATGCACCGAACAGCGAGAAAAACACCCCGCTCCAGCCGAAAAACGCGCCGATCATTCCCAACAAATGCACATCCCCCATCCCCATCGCCTCGCGCGGGATCACCGTGCTGGTCGCGCTTCCATCCAGCGACTTGATCTTCGATAGGGCATGCACCGTCCCGTCCGGCAGTTGGATTTCCGTGTCGCGGATGATCAAGGTCCCCGCAGCCACCGCCTCACCGCTCACCCGGATCTCGGTGGCCTCCACGATGAGACGATCCGACTTCCGAGAAAAAATATCCCACCACGCGATTCCCTCGCCATCGATGACGAACTCCATCGGATCCTGATCGTTCTCCGGTTCCTTCAAGTGCCAGTCCACTGCCTTGTCGAACTTCAGCGCCTTTTTCCCGAATGCCATTTTCCCAAACTCGACCACCAACCACAGCCCAAGGAAACCCGCGAGCCAACCCATGACACCTTGTTTCAGCCCCTCCAGCCAGTTTCCCGCCTCACCGGCCAGCACCGGCAACTGCGGCCACACCATACAAGCCCCAAGCCCCAGGACCGAGCCCGCCCACGTCAGCGAAGTGGGGATGATCAAGTGCTCGGCATCGATGAATGTGATCGACACCAACAAGGCCATCAGCACCCACAAGAACACGATCACCCCGATCGATTGCGAGGCGAACAGCCACCACACCACGGTGAAAAGAATCGCCGTAAGCAGCTCCACACCGAAGTAGCGGAAAGCGATCGGAGCCGCACATTCCCTACATTTTCCCCGCAACCAAAGCCAGCTGATCATGGGAAAATTCAGCCACATCGGAATTGGCTTTTTACAAAGCGGGCAGAACGAACGCTTCGGCTCATTCACCGACATCCCCAGCGGAACCCGATAAATGACCACGTTTAAAAACGAACCGATGCAAGCGCCGATCAGAAAGGCCGGAACCAGCCAAATCCAATGCTCAAAGGATGGGTAAAATAATGAGTCAGGCAAAGCTCCGCCATTCAATCCGACCCACTCCGCCTGCCAAGGACAAACGAGCGAAATTTCCGAATGATTGCGATCGTGCGCACTGTAGCGGCGCGTCTGCGACCGCCGATGTGACTGAAGAGGCGGTTCCCTCTTTGTTCATCCGCTCGGGCGCTCACAGAGACGCCCCTACAAGCAACCCAGGCGCGATTCGCGAAGGG
>CALMKO010000085.1 GCA_937867415.1 uncultured Verrucomicrobiota bacterium
ATTATGCCCCCCCCGGTTTCTGAATCAAGGTAAAGCAGTCTCCGAAGCCTCCGGTAAACCCGCCACATGATGCGCCTCCCATGGTTGCTGTTTGACCCCGCTCAGGCCACGCAATCGGCCGTTACATGACCCACCTTGCGTCTCCCATCCTCTCTTCGACTACGGATTCTAGGTGAAGTAGAATTAGACCGTCTGCCCAAAGTCGTTTCCGGAATACCAAGCCTCAAGGCGGGGCGGTCTCCGATGCGCGCTGTCTGGGGGCGTGCTTACCCGCAGGCAGTCGGGTGGTTCCGCGATTTTCCGTTGCCCGCGATCTAAACCAAAAAGCCCCGGCTCGCAGGTGCGGGCCGGGGCTTGGTGGATGGTTGGCGCTTAGGCTGTCGCGGCGTCTTCGTCATCCTCGAAGCTCTCCTTCGGGATGATGATGGGCTCGGGTTCCTCGACGGTGAACTCGAACTCCGCCTCACGGTGGTGATGGAATCCGGTGCCGGCGGGGATCAAGTGACCCATGATGACGTTTTCCTTGAAGCCGCTGAGGTAATCGACTCGGCCCAAGGTCGCTGCTTCGGTAAGGACACGGGTGGTGTCTTGGAAGGAAGCAGCGGAGATGAACGAGTCGGTCTCGAGCGAGGCCTTGGTGATGCCAAGCAGGACGGGTTCGCCCTCGGCTGGCTTACCACCGTTTGCGATGATCTCGGCGTTGATGCGCTTGAAGTTCGAGCGATCCACCTGGTCACCCCAGAGGTATTGATCGGCATCGCCCGGGTCGGTGATTTTCACCTTGCGGAGCATTTGACGGACAATGACCTCGATGTGCTTGTCGTTGATTTCCACGCCTTGGACGCGGTAAACGGACTGCACTTCGTTGACGAGGTGCTCTTGGAGTTCTTGCGCGCCGCAGGCTTCGAGCAAGTCTTCCGGCGACACGGGGCCTTCGGTGATTTGATCGCCACGCTTCACGGCGTCGCCGTCGGTGACGACGACGTGCTTGCCCATGGGGACCAGGTGATCGACTTGCTCACCGGTCTCGGCGTGGGTGATGATGACCTTCTTCTTACCACGGACGTTGCCGCCGAAGGAGACGATACCTTCGATCTTGGCGATGACGCAGGAATCCTTGGGTTTGCGGGCCTCGAAAAGCTCGGCGACCCGTGGAAGACCACCGGTGATGTCCTTGGTGCGGGCAACCTTACGAGGCGTTTTGGCGATCTGCGTTCCTGCGGTGATAACCTGGCCTTCCTTGACGGAAAGGTGGGCACCCACGGGGATCGAATAGCTCGCTTTGACCTCTTTGGTCTTCTCGTCGATGATGACGACCTGCGGGTGGAGGTCTTCCTTGTGCTCGGTGACAACCATTCCCTTCTTGCCGGTTTCCTTGTCCGTTTCGTTGGTCACGGTGATGCCGGAGATCATGTCGCGGAGTTCGACCTTACCGTTTTTCTCGGTGAGGATCGGCACGTTGTATGGGTCCCAGGTGACAACGGTGTCGCCCTTTTTGACATCCTCGCCATCCTTCACGGAAATGACGGAACCGATGACGATCATGTGGCTTTCCAGTTCCAGGCCGTCTTTGTCACGGATGGAAATGGTGCTGTTCTTGTTAAGAACGACCCAGTGACCATCAACGTCCTGCACCGTACGCATTTCCTTGTAAACGATACGGCCGTTGTTCTTGGCCTTGATGATCGGCTGTTTGAACGTGGCGGCGGCAACACCACCGACGTGGAAGGTCCGCATGGTGAGCTGGGTGCCGGGCTCGCCGATCGATTGGGCGGCGATGATTCCGACGGCTTCGCCGATTTTCACGGGCAGACCGGTAGCGAGGTTGAGGCCGTAGCAATTCGCACAGCAGCCGCGCTCGGCTTCACAAGTGAGGACGGAGCGGATTTTGAGCTTCTGCACACCGATGTTCTCGATGGCGCGGGCTTGGACTTCGTTGATTACATCGTCCACATCAACCAAGATGCCACCGGTGACGGGGTCCTTGATTTGCTCACACGAGACGCGTCCGTAGATGCGGGTGGATAGCGAGGCGGATTCCTCGTCGCCGTCATAGATGGCCGCGACAGTGATGCCATTGGCAGTTCCGCAATCCTGCTTGAAGACGATGACGTCCTGGGCGACATCGACCAACTTACGGGTCATGTAGCCGGAGTCAGCGGTTTTCAGCGCGGTGTCGGAGAGTCCTTTACGGGCACCGTGGGTGGAGATGAAATATTCCAGCACGGAGAGACCTTCGCGGAAGTTCGAAATGATGGGACGTTCGATGATTTCGCCCGAGGGCTTGGCCATCAGTCCGCGCATTCCGCCGAGCTGTTTGATCTGGGACTTGTTACCCCGGGCGCCGGAATCGACCATCATGAAGAGTGGCGATGCCTTTTTCTTGCCTTCGTTGAACTCGATCTTGCGATAGAGTGCGTTGGCGATGGTGTCGGTGGCCTGGGTCCAGACGTCCACGACCTTCTGGTAACGCTCGCCGTCGGTGATGACACCGTTGCGGTATTGCTTGGTGACTTTTTCGACTTCCTCGTAGGCCTTGGCGATGACTTCCGGTTTTTCTTCCGGGATGACCATGTCCACGATACCGATGGAAGTTCCCGAGCGGGTGGCTTCGCGGAAACCGAGGTTTTTCAGCTCATCGAGGACTTCGACGGTCTTCGGCTTGCCGGAGACTTGGTAGCAGCGCCAGATGATATCACCGATTTGCTTCTTGCCGACGTTGTTGTTGATGAAGCCGACGCCAGCAGGCCAGATTTCATTGAAACGCACGCGACCGGGAGTGGTCTCGATGATTTTCCCCTGACGGAGTGCCTGTTGGAGAGGCGTGAGTTCCTTGAGATCCTTTTCCGTAAGATCCTCGCCTGAGTAACCGAAGACGGTTTTCTTGCCGTGGTCGGGGTTCCGGATGCGGATCCATTGGTGGTAGTCGATCTTGTCGGAGGCGAGGGCGAACTCGACTTCGGAGGCGTTTTCAAAGAGTGGCATGTGCTCCTCTTTTTCACGATCCTTCTCGGTGCGGGTGCCGGCCCAGGTGAGGTAATAGGTTCCCAGAATGATGTCCTGGGTTGGAACCGTGACAGGGCGGCCGGATGCGGGCGAGAAGATGTTGTTCGGCGCAAGCATCAGCTGGCGGCACTCCATCTGGGCCTCGATCGAGAGCGGCACGTGAACGGCCATCTGGTCACCGTCGAAGTCAGCGTTGTAGGCGGTACAAACGAGCGGATGAACGCGGATGGCCTCACCTTCGATGAGCTTCGGTTCGAAAGCCTGGATCGAAAGGCGGTGAAGCGTCGGGGCGCGGTTGAGAAGGATCGGGTGACCCTTGGTGACTTCCGCGAGGATGTCCCAGACTTCGGTGGTCTTGCGGTCGATCATCTTCTTGGCCGAGCGCACGGTGTGGCAGTAGCCAAGCTCCTTGAGGCGGCGGATGATGAAGGGCTCGAACAAAGTGAGGGCCATCTTCTTCGGAAGACCGCACTGACCGAGCTTGAGGTCCGGACCGACGACGATGACGGAACGACCGGAGTAATCCACGCGCTTGCCGAGAAGGTTCTGACGGAAACGACCGCCTTTGCCCTTGAGCATGTCGCTGAGGGACTTGAGCGGGCGGTTGCCAGCACCGGTGACGGCGCGACCGTGGCGGCCGTTGTCGAACAAGGCGTCCACCGCTTCCTGGAGCATCCGCTTTTCGTTGCGGATGATGACTTCCGGCGTTTTGAGGAGCAGGAGGTTCTTGAGGCGGTTATTGCGGTTGATGACGCGGCGATAGAGATCGTTGAGGTCGGAAGTGGCAAATCGTCCGCCTTCAAGTGGCACCAACGGACGCAGGTCCGGCGGGATCACAGGGAGGACGGTCTGGATCATCCACTCAGGGCGCGACTTCGATTGAAGGAACCCTTGGGTGATTTTCAGACGCTTGGAGAGCTTCTTCTTGTTCTGCTTTGAGCGAGTGGTGGAGAGTTCCTCCTCGAGAGCGACGATGAGGGCGGGAAGATCGCACTGGCGAAGCAGTTCCATGATGGCGGTGGCCCCCATGCTGGCTTGGAAGGATCCGTCGCCATAGGTGTCTTCCGCCTCGCGGAGTTCGTTTTCCGTGAGGAGTTGGCCGACTTCGAGCGCGGTGTTACCCTGGTCGGTCACGACGTAGTCCTCGTAATAGATGACGCGCTCAAGCTGGCGGGCGCTCATATCCAGCATCAGCCCGATGCGGGATGGCATACACTTGTAGAACCAGATGTGTGAAACCGGCACTGCAAGTTCGATGTGGCCCATGCGCTCGCGACGGACGCGGCTGAGAGTCACTTCGACACCGCAGCGGTCGCAGATCACGCCCTTGTGCTTGATGCGTTTGTATTTTCCGCAGGCGCACTCCCAGTCGCGGGTGGGTCCGAAGATCCGCTCACAGAAGAGACCGCCTTTTTCAGGTTTGAAGGTCCGGTAGTTGATGGTTTCCGGGTTTTTCACCTCGCCCTTGGACCAGGAGCGGATGATTTCCGGGGATGCCACGGTGATGGAGACTTGATCGAAGGACTCTGGGCGCTCGTCCACACCGAATAGTTCGCGAAGGTTGTTATCGACACTCATGTTGTTAGTAACGTTTTAGGTCAGGTTAGGGTTCGCGGTTGGAATTACAGGGTAAGATCATCGAGGGAGTAGTCGTCCAGGCCACCGGTCATACCGGAGCCATGGGTCGAGCCCTTGCGACCCGGACGGACGTCGAGGCCGAGGGATTGCATTTCCTTGATGAGAACGTTGAACGACTCAGGCGTTCCGGCTTCGAGGTTGTTGTCGCCTTTGACAATGGCCTCGTAAATCCGGGTGCGACCTTGCACGTCGTCCGACTTGACGGTGAGGAGTTCCTGAAGGGTGTAGGCGGCTCCGTATGCTTCGAGCGCCCAGACTTCCATTTCTCCGAATCGCTGGCCACCGTATTGCGCCTTACCACCAAGCGGTTGCTGGGTGACGAGCGAGTAGGGACCGACGGCACGAGCGTGGATTTTGTCGGCAACCAAGTGGCCGAGCTTCAGGATGTAGATCATGCCGACCACAACTGGGTTGTGGAAAGCCTCGCCGGTGCGACCGTCATAGAGGGTCGACTTACCACCGGTGGTGCCGTCCTTGCCGTCACCGATCCAGGTGTAGCCGCGGCCTTCGGGTTCGCCGGGCTTGCGCTCGCGAAGTTCTCCATTGTCACCGATGAATTTGACTCCATCGACCTGCTTGGCTTTGGACATGAAATCCCAGATCACGTCTTCCTTGATGCCATCGAAAATCGGGGTAGCGACCTTGAAGCCGAGTGCCTTGGCTGCGACGCCCAGGTGAGTTTCAAGCACCTGACCGACGTTCATCCGCGAGGGCACACCGAGCGGGTTGAGGCAGATATCGACCGGAGTTCCGTCGTGAAGGAAGGGCATGTCTTCTTCGCGGACGATGGTGGCAACGACGCCCTTGTTTCCGTGACGACCGGCCATTTTATCCCCGACGGAGAGTTTCCGTTTGGCAGCGATGAAGACCTTGACTTCCTTGATGACGCCGGGATCGACTTCATCACCGGACTCGAGGGAGTCGAGCTTGCGCTCGCGCTCGGTGTCGAGTTCCTGGAAGCGGCTCTCGAACGAAGTGATGATTTCCAGGATCTTGTTACGGATCGGGGAAGGATCGATTTCGATGTGGTCGTGAACTGAAGCGAGCTTGCGGAGAAGCGTCTTGGTGATCTTGCGGTTGGCCGGGATGATGATTTCACCGGTTTGGGCATTGACCACATCGAGCGGGATTTTCTCGCCGAGCAGGATGTCTGACAGACGCTCGGTGAGGTCATCAGTGAGCTTGTCCGCCTTTTTCTTGTGCTCGTCGTTGATCTTCTTAAGCGTCTTTTTGAGTTCGACGGGATCGACCTTATCCTGCCGCTTCTTGGCGAAGCCGGATTGGGAGACGCGCACGTCCTGGACGATTCCAACGCAGCCCGAGGGCACGCGGAGGGAAGTATCTTTGACGTCGGCAGCCTTTTCCCCGAAGATGGCGCGAAGGAGGCGCTCTTCCGGAGCAAGTTCGGTCTCGGACTTGGGAGTGATTTTACCGACGAGGATGTCACCGGGTTTCACCTCCGCGCCGATGCGGATGATGCCGTCGTGGTCGAGGTTGCGGAGGGCATCTTCGCCAACGTTCGGGATGTCACGGGTGATTTCCTCAGGTCCGAGCTTGGTGTCACGGGCGGCGACGTCGAACTCCGAGATGTGAATGGAGGTGTAAACGTCATCCTTGACCACACGCTCGGAGATGACGATGGCATCTTCGAAATTGTAGCCGTTCCAAGGCATGAAGGCGACGAGCACGTTACGACCGATCGCGAGTTCCCCGTCTTCGGTGTTTGGTCCGTCGGCGAGGACCTGGCCTTTTTTGATTTTTTGGCCCAGCTTGACGATCGGTTTCTGGTTGATGCAGGTGCCGGCGTTGGAACGCATGAACTTGCGGAGCGGATAGGCCATGATGCCCTTCTCGATGTTCGTGCGCACGGACTCGGCGTCGCTGAGGAACTTTTCCTCGGAAACGGGGAGCTTACCGTCTGGAGTGGTGACGATGATTTCCGCAGTGGCAGCGGCGACGATGCCGTCTGCCTCGGAAACCACGACAGCGCGTGAATCACGGGCCGCCTTACCTTCGAGGCCTGTTCCGACGAGCGGAGACTCGGAAACGAGAAGCGGCACACCCTGGCGCTGCATGTTCGATCCCATGAGGGCGCGGTTGGCGTCGTCGTGCTCAAGGAAGGGAATCAAACCGGCAGCAACGGAGACGAGCTGCTTTGGCGAAACGTCCATGTAGTTCACTTCGGTGGGAAGCGCTTCGATGAACTCCCCGCCTTTTTCACGGGCGGTGATGCGCTCGGTTTGGAAATTGCCTTTTTTATCGATCGGGTTGTTAGCCTGGGCGATGAGGAAATTTTCCTCCTGGTCGGCGGTGAGGTATTCGATCTCGTTGGTGACGCGTGAGTCAACCACGCGGCGGTATGGAGTCTCGATGAACCCGAACTCGTTGATGCGGGCGTAGGTACACATCGAGTTGATCAGACCGATGTTGGGACCTTCCGGGGTCTCGATCGGGCAGATCCGACCGTAGTGGGACGGATGCACGTCACGGACTTCGAAGCCGGCGCGGTCGCGATTGAGACCACCTGGTCCGAGCGCGGAGAGGCGCCGCTTGTGGGTCAACTCGGCGAGCGGGTTGGTCTGGTCCATGAACTGGGAGAGCTGCGAACGACCGAAGAAATCACGCACCACTGCGGAAAGCGCCTTGGGGTTGATGAGTTTCTGCGGGGTCATGCCCTCAATGTTCACGTCGAACAAGGTCATGCGCTCCTTGACCAGACGCTCGGTGCGGGCGAGGCCCACGCGGCACTGGTTGGCAAGAAGTTCACCGACTGCACGGACGCGGCGGGACCCAAGGTGATCGATGTCGTCGATGACACCGTCGCCTTTTTTCAGTTTGAGGATGTAGCGGACAGCCGCGAGGAAATCCTCGGGGACCATGATCCGTTGGTCGGAATCCACTTGGATACCGAGCTTCTGATTGATTTTGTAACGACCGACGCGGGTGAGGTCGTATTTCTTGGCATCGAAGAAAAGACGTTTGAGCAGGGCGCGCGCATTTGCCGCCGTTGGTGGATCACCCGGGCGAAGCTTGCGGTAGATGTCCTTGAGGGCGGATTCCTCATCCTTCGCGGGATCCTTGCGGAGGGACTTGAGGAGAATTTCATCCTCACGACCGTCGATGACCTCCACCGACTTGTGGCCAAGCGCGAGCAATTGGCGAACGATGCCGATGGTGAGTGGCTCGTAGGCCTTGGCGACGGTGAGTTCGCCGTCGAGGATGTCCTCGAAAGGAACCTTGTGGCCGAGTTCACCCTCGTCCATGGCTTCGCTAAGAGGCAGCGCTTCAGGAGAATAGAAATGGCTGACGATATCGCGATCCGTCGGGTAGCCGAGCACCCGCAGGAAGGTGGTGGCGAGGAACTTGCGACGGCGGCGGCGGCGGTCAAGATAGACGTAGAGCAGATCGTTGGTGTCGAATTGGACCTCCAACCAGGATCCGCGGTCGGGGATGATGCGGAAGGAATGGAGGAGCTTACCGTTGAGATGCTGCGAAGTTTCGAAGCAGATGCCGGGTGAGCGATGGAGTTGGGAAACGATGACACGTTCTGCACCGTTGATGATGAAGGTTCCGCGGCGGGTCATCATCGGCAGTTCGCCCATGTAAACGCGCTCTTTCTTGGTGCCCGTCTCATCCTTCAACTTGAACGTCACGTAGAGGGCTGCACTGAAGCTCTCGCTGTTGCGCAGTGAATCGAGGGAAGTGATCTTCGGATCCTCGATATCATAAGTGACGAAGTCGAGTTCGATCGCTTCATCGTAACTTTTGATGGGGAAAACCTCGCGGAAAACCGCTTGGAGACCCGCATCTGCTCGCTCGCTGGGGAGCACTTCCTTCTGGAGGAATTCATCGTAGGACCGGCTCTGCACCTCAATGAGGTTAGGCGGCTCGATGACTTCTTCGAATTTCCCGAAATAGAGACGTTCAGCCATGGCGTTTAGTAGTATTCTTCTTACAAATTGAGCCCGAGCCGCAGGGCGACTCAGGCGAGGTTGATCAAGCGTTGGAAAGTTTTGTCGGAATCGGCGGGAAAATCTGGTGAATAAAAATTAGAGTCTCCCGTCGGTTTCGACAGAAAATCCCGGGGCAGCCTGAACTGCCCCGGGAGTAGTCTGAGAGGTCTTACTTGAGTTCGATCTTGGCGCCGGACTCTTCGAGCTTTTTCTTTGCAGTCTCGGCAGCGTCTTTGGCGACACCTTCGAGGATTTTCGCGGGAGCGCTCTCGACGAGCTTCTTCGCATCTGCAAGGCCAAGGCCGGGAGCAACTTCACGGACAGCCTTGATGACGGCAATCTTGTTCGCGCCGCAATCCGTGAGGACCACGTCGAATTCCGTCTTTTCTTCAACTGCTTCGGCAGGTCCGGCGGCAGGGCCAGCAACGCCAACCGGTGCGGCGGCGGAAACGCCCCAATGTTCTTCGAGTTGTTTAACGAGAGCGACAGCTTCCAAGACGGTGAGCTTGCCGAGTTCTTCTACGAGTGTGTCAATATTAGCCATTTTTGTATTCTCCTTGTTCGGTATCGTCGCCTCCGGAGCCTCCGGAGATTTCAGAACAACAGCCGTTGCCCCGACGAGGAACCATTATGGGTTCAGGTGGAAACGGGAGCCGCTGCCACCATCACATCAAATTGTTGTTTATTCCGCAGCGGGGGTGGTTGCAGCTTCGGCCTCTGCGGCAGGAGCCTCGGCAACCACAGCGGCAGCTTCGGGTTCTGAGGCTGGGGCCACTTCTTCCTTGGGTGACGAAGAATCGTCGCCGTCTGGATTGAACTTGTTCTGAACGACACGAGCGATGCGGGTGGCAGGCTCGAGGATGGTCGCCAGAAGTTGGGAAAGCACGGCTTCGCGGGACGGGATGTCGGCGATGGACTTGAGTGCGCTGGCATCAAGGACGGCGTTACCGAGAATTCCAACCTTCATTTCAGGCTTTTTGAATTCCTTTTCGAAATTCTTGATAACCTTGGCGGCGGAGAAGACTTCGGCGTCACCCATGACGTAGGCCATTTGACCGGTGAGGTCGGCGCCGATGTCCGGCATTCCGGCTTCGGCAAGAGCTTTGCGCATGTAGCTGTTCTTGGCGACCGTGCACTTGGCACCACCGGTGTCGAGGCGATTCCGGAGCTCCGTGAATTGCTGAACGGTGAGGCCGGTGTAATCGATGACGATCAGGTAAGGGGATGCGTTGACGCGATCCAACAGGCCGTTGATGATGATTTTCTTATCTGGATTCATTTGCTTTGGCGGACTGTGGATTAGGCGGAGGCTTTGCTGTAAGTTGCGGCTTCCAGTGGGATGCCGGGGAGCATCGAAGCAGCGAGTGTCACCGCTTGGATGTAGTTCCCCTTGGCGGAGGCGGGCTTGGCGCGAACGACGCTGTCCACGAAGGCGCGTGCATTTTCTTCCAGCTGAGCAGGCTCGAAGGAAGTCTTACCGATCGAGCCGGAAACATTGCCGTTTTTATCAAGCTTGAAGTCGACCCGTCCGGCCTTCACCTCGCGAACAGCCTTGGCCGTGTCGTCGGTGACGGTGCCCGTCTTTGGGTTCGGCATCAGGCCGCGTGGTCCGAGGACCCGGGCGATTTTCCGGACTTCAGTCATGGCGTCAGGAGTGGCGATGGCGGAATCGAAATCCGTGAAGCCCTCTTGGACGCGCTTGATGAGATCTTCGTATCCGACGTGCTCGGCACCGGCCGCGATGGCGGCCTCAGCGGCAGCTCCTTGGGCGAAGACGACAACGCGGACGTTTCTGCCCGTGCCGTGCGGCAGAGATACAGATCCACGAACCATTTGATCGCTCTTCCGTGGGTCCACACCGAGGTGGAACGAAAGGGTGACGGTGGGAGTAAACTTCGGCGCTGGGAATTCCTTCACAGTGCTGATAGCATCGGTAAGCGAGTAGCTTTTGCCCGTTTGGACGAGAGCGACTGCCTGTTTGTAGCGTTTGCTGCGGTGTTTAGCCATTTTTGTATTTGTGAGCAGTTCGGTCGGAAATTGCGGATTGCGATTCCCTCCTGCAGGGTGCTTTCGGAAGCGATTCCTCAAGCTGAGAGTATGATCAGAAGTTGCCAAAGTGGGCGGCAACACTCCCTGGGATTAATATCCCTCGATTTCAAGGCCCATTTGGCGGGCTGTGCCAGCAAGAATGCGGCAAGCAGCCTCGGGATCCTTAGTGTTCAAGTCGGGCATCTTGATCTTCACGACTTCCATGAGTTGGGCCTTGGTGATCTTACCGACCTTGATCTTGTTTGCCTCCTTGGAGCCGGATGCGAGACCAGCGACCTTCTTGAGAAGGTTTCCGGCAGGCGGCTTTTTGGTGATGAAGGAGAATGACTTGTCCTTGTATACTGAAATCACCACAGGAAGCACATCACCCGCTTGGGCTTGTGTGTTTGCGTTGAATTCCTTACAGAACGCCATGATGTTAACACCAGCCTGACCGAGGGCTGGGCCCACTGGAGGTGATGGATTGGCGGCTCCTGCTTTAATCTGGAGCTTGATGAGTTTGACGACTTCCTTGGCCATAAATTGATTCGGTTATTCTTGCGGGAGAGGGGTGGTTGTATATTTGCGAGTGAAGGTCCAGAAAAATTATTCTCTTTCGACCTGCCAGTATTCAAGTTCGACCGGAGTACTACGGCCAAAGATGGTGACCGAGACACGAAGTTTGCCGCGTTCCGGATCGATTTCCTCGACAATGCCATTCTGGCTTTGGAACGGGCCATCAGCAACTTTGACGGTATCACCGACTTCAAAACTGATTGAAGGACGCACACTCTGCTCGCGCTCCTTGATCTGGGAAAGCATGGCCTCCACCTCCCGTGGTCGCATCGGAATCGGGCGGTCCTTGGTGCCAGCGAACCCGATTACGCCTTCCATTTCCTTGATGAAGAACCAGGTCTTCTCGACCAGCTGGTTATCCTCGGTGGCAAGGTTCATATTGACGATGATGTAGCCCGGGAAAAACTTTTTCTTGGTCTCGGTTTTTTTGCCCCGGCGAATTTCTGAAACCATTTCAATGGGCACGAGCACCTCGCGGATATATTCGGTCATACCCTCCGCTTCGGCGGTGCGAGCGATGCGGTCACGAACCTTACCTTCCTGCCCGGAAAGGACTTGGACTACGTACCACTGATCGCGGAATGATTTTTCTTCTGACATGACGGGTCGGTCGGAGATTGAGTTAAAAAGGGAAAACAACGAAGGGCTTAACCGCCGAACTTGGTAAACAGGAAATCCGCAAAATCGTGCGTTGAGCTCACGATCAAAACGTCAAAGAAATCCCAGAACTGAACGAATCCTGCGAGCAGGATCATCGCGATGAGGACGACGATGGTTGAATCCACGAGTTCTTTGTATTTCTTGAGTCCCTTGATCTTCGGATCGGATTCCCAGGGCCAACTGGCTTTGTGCAGCTCACCCTTTACCTCACCGAGGAAACTGAAGATTTTCGAAAACATGGTATCTTTGGAAACGGAAACTAAAGATGAAAAATGGCACGCCAGGGGGGACTCGAACCCACAACTTTCGGTTTTGGAGACCGACGCTCTACCAATTGAACTACTGACGTGTTAAGGCGACTTGAGGGCACCCCGTAAAACCGAGGTGCCCCGATGTCCAGCATAAAGTAATCTCGAATCCGAGAAAACTCAAGGCCTTCTTGAAGCTAGGTTACTTGATGATCTCACCGACCCGGCCGGCACCCACGGTCCGTCCGCCTTCGCGGATGGCGAAACGCATGGTTTGTTCCATGGCGATCGGTGTGATGAGCTCGACTTCGAGATTGATGTTATCGCCAGGCATCACCATTTCGACACCTTCTGGAAGCTTGATGCTTCCCGTCACGTCCGTGGTGCGGAAATAGAATTGTGGGCGATAGTTCGAGAAGAATGGGGTGTGGCGGCCACCTTCTTCCTTGGAGAGAACATAGATCTCGGACTTGAAGACGGTATGTCCCTTGACAGTGCCCACCTTTGCGATGACCTGACCGCGCTCGACTTGGTCCTTCTTGAGACCGCGGACGAGGAGACCCACGTTGTCACCCGCACGACCTTCGTCGAGGAGTTTACGGAACATTTCGATGTCGGTAACGGTGGTTTTCTGCGTGTCGCGGATACCAACGATTTCAACTTCTTCCATCTTCTTGACGATTCCGCGCTCCACCCGACCGGTGCAGACCGTTCCGCGACCTTCGATCGAGAACACGTCTTCGATTGGCATCAGGAAGGTCTTGTCAATCGGACGCTCTGGCTCAGGGATGTACGAGTCAACAGCATCCATGAGCTTGATGACGTTTTCCATCTGTGCTGGATCGCCATCGAGGGCGGCCTTGGCGGAACCCATGACGATCGGGATGTCATCACCCGGGAACTCATACATGGAGAGAAGATCGCGAATTTCCATCTCAACGAGTTCAAGAAGTTCGGCGTCGTCCACAAGGTCAACCTTGTTCATGAAAACAACGAGAGCAGGAACTCCAACCTGGCGTGCAAGGAGGATGTGCTCACGGGTCTGTGGCATCGGACCATCGGCGGCAGAGACCACAAGAATACCACCGTCCATTTGGGCGGCGCCGGTGATCATGTTCTTCACGTAATCGGCGTGTCCGGGGCAGTCAACGTGGGCGTAGTGGCGCTTGGCTGTTTCATACTCAACGTGTGCCGTGTTGATCGTGATACCGCGCTCACGCTCCTCTGGGGCTGCGTCGATATCGGCGTAGCTTTTCTTTTGGCAAAGACCTTTTTCAGCAAGCGTGTTGGTGATCGCTGCGGTGAGAGTAGTCTTGCCGTGGTCAACGTGACCGATTGTTCCGATGTTTACGTGCGGCTTGTTGCGCTGGAATGATTCTTTAGCCATGGTGGTTGTTGTTCTGCTTGAGACGATTGAGATTTTTCGAAATAGACCTGGAGCTCGCGGGGGGAATTGAACCCCCGACCTCATCCTTACCAAGGATGCGCTCTACCCCTGAGCTACGCGAGCCATGCTCTATGTGTTGCACTTCCTTCGACCCGACAAAAACACCGCGTCCGATCTCATTGAAACGAGACTAGGCGCGGCGCCCCTGACTTGATGTGGGGAAGAGCGGCGGGACCGTAACAAAGTTCGCCAGTGTGTCAAAAAAAATCTCAATGAAAAGAAAAATGATTAAAATCCCCTGAAAAAACAAGGGTCTGAGACTGCCGATAACGACTTTGGCCGACAGCTCAGCGCTGAAACTCGGCCTTGATTCGGCGGCGAAAGTGTCATCCGCACGCGAAGCCCAGGCACCCTGACGGGCAATCACCCACCATTCCGGAAGGATCGATATGCCGGATATTCCCCAGCTCCAAGACGACCTGGAACCGCGCCGCGCGGTCTCAGCGTCAGGAATGAACGCAAACCTTACGGTCATCAGGCGCCATTCCAGCCAACGTAACGGGAAAAAAAGCCTGTAATCATCTGGTTACCAACTGGTTAATCTAACAAATCTGAAATTTCGAGTTGGGGGTTTGACAGACCAGATTCGAAGGGGCTTACTAGGCGCCCTAGGACTCAAACCCTGTGAACGCATGAGCGAAAACGAAAATCTACCACCAGCCCCGACCAAGCAGACGTCGAGCGTCCCTCTTAAAAAGGAAACGGTTCGCGTGACATTGAAAGCCGCCGATGCCCCGCCCGCAGTGCCATCGGCCACTGTGCCCATGGCTCCGCCAGTGAGGCCTCCTGTTCCCACCGCTCCTCCCTCTCCCACAGGCGGTCCACCGCGCCCCCCGGCACCGGCACCTACCATTCCGCTTCGCCCCGCAGGAGCTCCCTTGCCTACGGCACCAGCCCCGACCATCCGTCTTGGCGGTGGAGCAGCGCCGACAAGCGCATTGCGGCCACCGGGTGCGGCTCCGGCACCTGCCCCGACGATGGCACTCCCCAAAGCAACGGTGCAGCTTCAACCACCCACCCAGCCGCTGGGAACCTCCTTCTCCTCGCCGTCTCAAATGGCAACAACTCTGGTGGAGGAGGACGAGGAAGTCGAACCAGGCGAAGGCTTGGTCAAAATCCTCTCAGGCGTCGGTCTGGCTGCGGCCCTCTTGGTCTTGACCTTCCAACTTCTGACTGCCAACTCGTGGATCAATGTGGAAGACGCCTCCCCTGTCGGTGACTGGATGAGACTCCTCGAATAAAACACGTAGAAAGCGAATCAAATGATCGTACCCATCTTGAATATCCTCTTTGCCGCTGGCACCCTTTACTTCGCCCTGATGGCTTGTAAAATGGTCTAAGCTGCGACTAGAGCCGATCCCCATTCAAGGGCCACCCCGCAAAATGCAGGGTGGCCCTTGACGTTTGTAGATTCCCGATACAGGCTAGACGCATGGCTCTCAAACTTACCGACGTGAATTTCCAATCTGAAGTGATCGACTCCGACCTCCCTGTCCTTGTGGACTTTTGGGCTGAATGGTGCGGACCGTGCAAAATGATCGGCCCCGTGATTGACCAAGTCGCCAGCGAGTTGGATGGCGTGGCCAAAGTGGGCAAAGTCAACGTGGACGAAGCACGGGAGCTTGCTGTGAAATACAATGTGCGCTCCATTCCCCTGCTCCTCTTTTTCAAAAATGGCGAGGTGAAGGATCAAATCGTCGGAGCAAGTGTCACCAAAGACCAACTCAAGGCAAAGCTCCAGGCTCTCGCCTGAAAATTTACAGACCTTATCCATGACCGATCCGGGATGATCCGGGTCGGTCATTTTTTTTGACAACCTTCCGCAACCCGCAGGATCATCCATCCGGGCTTTTCGCCTCATTGCACCAAAGCAGGATCGCCTTGAAGTCCACATTTGGCATCCATCGGTAACACGGATTCCACGAGTGTTGAAGGAGTGATCCAGATGTCGGGCTTCACCGGTCGGGTGAAGATGAGTCAGCTTTCCGATTTCCGAGTCTTCCGAAAAATCCATCCAAGTCCATGTATCCACGCTCAAAAGCGCATAACTACGGGACTTACTGCGGAATCCAGGATGGCGGAGAGTTTTCAGGCATATCCCACGGATGCTTAAAGCTGGCGTGACTGATTGGATTTGGGTGGGTCATTTCAGCATCGAAATGAAGTATCCCGCAGCGAGCGCACTGCCAATCACACCTGCGACATTGGGCCCCATGGCATACATCAGCAGGTAATTGGTGGGATCGTATTTTTGCCCCAGGTCCTGCGAAACACGGGCCGCCATCGGAACCGCAGAAACTCCCGCAGAGCCAATCAACGGGTTGATCTTGGTCTTGCTGAACAGATTCATCAACTTGGCCATGAGAACACCACTGGCTGTTGCAACCGCGAATGCAACAACCCCTAACAGCAGGATTCCCAGTGTTTTGGAATTGAGAAAAAGGTGCTCATGCCCCTCCCCCATCCCCATTTTAAGACCTACACAGAGCCCCAGAAAGATTGTAACGACATTGATGACCTCATTCTGGGCCGCTTTCACGAGACGCTCCGTGACTTTGCATTCCCGCAGCATATTCCCCACAAACAGCATCGCGATCAGCGGCGCGGCATCACGCACGACCATGCAGCAGAAAGACATCACCACAGCGGCGAAAACCAATTTTTCCAAGCGGCTGACCTTGCGCAGGGTTTTCATTTTAATTCGGCGCTCAGCATCGTTGGTGAGAAGCCTCATGATCGGTGGCTGGATCAAGGGAACAAGCGCCATGTAACTATACGCAGCCACCGCGATCGGGCCGAGCAGGTCCGGCGCGAGCTTGGACGCGGTGAAAATCGAGGTCGGCCCGTCCGCTCCACCGATCACACCGATGGACGCCGACTCGGCGAGGTTGAATCCAAGTAAGGGAGCGACAAGAAAGGTGGCGAAGATCCCGAACTGCGCAGCCCCGCCCAACAGAATCACGCGCGGATTTGCAATCAATGGCCCGAAATCCACCAAAGCACCGACCCCCAGAAAGACGAGCGGCGGATAAATCTGGAGCTTGACCCCCTGATTGAGATAGTAGAACAAACCACCCGGTTCCCCGCCCTGTGGCGCTTGCATGATGAAGTCATGGATCGGCAGATTGGAAATGAGAGCGCCTAGCGAAATAGGCACGAGCAGAAGTGGTTCAAAGCCTTTGACGATCGCCAGGTAAAGCAGGGCAGCAACCACGATCCACATGACCACCATCTGCCATTGCAAATACGGAAAACCCGTCGTCATCCAAAGTTCGTAAAGGGGATTCATGATGATATCGGAATGGTTCGGTTAGCGGATGGTATAGAGGAGTTGTTCGTCATCAACAGCATCACCGACCTTCACGAACATGCCGGTGATCGTGCCATTCATGGGCGCGTTGACCGGCGTGCGCATTTTCATGGCTTCAAGAGTAAGGACGACATCCCCTTCCTTCAAAGTCGTTCCGACAGCGGCCTCGATGGTTTGCACGATGCCTGCAAGCGGACTATGGATGCGACCTTTGCCGGTGCCCGGGGGAACAGGCGCTTGCAAGGGATCCCGGACGCCTCCGCGTGGTGGAACCATCGCGGCTGTGGTGGCTCGCGCAGGTTGTAATGAAACTCGTGGATTGCCGGTGCAGGCCCTCGTGAGTCGTTCCACCATCACATCGCTGGTTCTTCCATCCACCGTGATCCGGAGCCGATCCACATCTCCATCCTGCGGCAGTGACTGCCCCCCGAATGCCGGAGCGCGAGCCGACTGCCTTCCCGGCTTCTCCCGCCCCACGCTTGACGGCTTGATCGAAATGATGCGGTGCGGTTCGTAAGTGACGCTGGCAACCGCTGCCGCGATGGTGGCCAGCACTCCATGGGAAAGCCCCTCAGAATCCGCAGTCCCACCGAGCGGTCTCTCCACACAAGCAGCAGCGCCTTGATGCTTCGAACGAAATACCTGGATCAACTTCGAGGTGATGACACAGATTCCCCAAAGTATGCAGAGCGTGATGATCACCAGCAACATTCCGGCAAGATGGGGTAGTGCGTCCATGATGGATGTCTCCGCCTTGTCAGTAACTACCAAATACAGGAAGGGTTTCATGAATTGTTAGAAATGGGCTACATCCTGCTAGTCGGTCGGTTCGGGGTGCTGCCAGGCCGGGATCCTCAACGAGTCGGTTTTCTTGCCATCTGCAAGGGTGGGTGGGTGTGCGGAACAAAGAGTGGCATAAACCGCCAAACACGCACCGCAGGAAGTCGCTAAGACTATGCGTATTTTATCCAATCCACTCTCATTCGGCATGGCAAACCCGGATTAGAACGCTGCGCCGATGGCGAAATGAAGGGTGCCTGCCGGCTCCCCGGAGTCGCGGGTGAGATTATAACCGTACTCCAAGCGCACCGGGCCGATGGGCAGGTCGAGTCGGAGGCCGAGGCCAAGCGCCATCTCGAGGTCGCTGTCACCGAGTTGATCATAGCTGCGGGCCAGGGCGCCGGCATCGAGAAACCCCACCGCCTTGAGGGTGCCTGCAAGCTTGCGGATGAGTTCGGCATTCGCGTGCCAACTGGCCTCGCCACCGGTGGGAAAGTGATTGGCGGTGGGCCCGAGTTCGCGCTCGGGAAAGCTGCGGATGCTGCGGGCACCGCCATTGAAGAGGCGCAGGTCGATGGGGAGTTCCGCACCATCTCCCGAGGGGATGATGGCGCCATAGGAACCAGCGAGGACCACCTGATAGTTTTTATGGATTCTGTGATACCAGGCACCGGCGATTTCCCCCATGATATATGAGGATTCGGAGTTTCCCACGGCCGCTCCGATTTCGAAAGGCATGATGAGATGCCAGCCTTCCGTGGGAAGCACCGGGCTATCCCGAAAATCCAGCATCTGGGTAACGCGCAATGCGGGGTTGGCATAAACGGTCTCACCTAATGCGGAGCTTGGAAGCCCGTCGGATGACAGATTGACCGCCGAGATTCCCGCGAGCGCTTCAAGACTGTAGTGATTTCTGAACTTCCAGTTTACCCTGAAATCAAATCCGCTTTCGAGCGATTGGTAGCCTTCACGACCGTAAATCAGGGCAAACAAACGGGCCGTGCCGGCAACATCACTGCCGAAGAGCCACGGGTCGGTGATGCGGGTCTCGCCAAGCATGCCACGCGCGCTGAGCTCAAGGCCGCTGCTCAAGCCGAGAAGTTCGCCCCAAAGATTCCGGTCGGCATAGGTGGCGCGGAACAGCGGGCCCATGTAGGTGTCGAATCCCGCAGCAAAGCTCAACTGTCTGGCCTTGGCCTCATCCAGATGCAGGGTGGCGTCCAGGGTGTCATCCGCCAGTTCTGTGGTTTCCAGGCGTGCGGAGGAAAAAGCGCCGCTGGCTAGCAGGCTCCGCAACCGTTGGTTCATCGCCGCCTCGTTATACCAGTCACCCTCAAAGCCCTCAAAGCGTTTGCTGATACGTTCCGGGTTGGTGATTTGCAGACCGTCCACACGGACCTGGTTGAGGCGGACACGCTTGCCAAGCACTATCGTAAACTCCGGGGTGAATCGCGGCGGTTCCAAGCGGCGGCCCATGGAGATTTTCGCCTGGGGGTAACCGCTGCTGTTGAAGGCATCCTCCACGGCCAGTCGCATCGCGTTCAGGTTCCCCGTGGTGGCGGCCTTCCCCAAGAAAGGACTCGCCGCCGCCCGAGTCTCTGAGACACCGCGCCCGTCGGTGCTCTGGATGCCAGCCTCACCGATGATGAAACGCTCGCCACGAGTCACGGCGATGCTCACTTGCACCGAACCACTGGCGGCATCGATGTTCTTCCGAGCGATCTGGGCATCCGCCGCCCAGTAGCCTTGAGCGTTGAGCTCCTGACGGATGAACGACAAGCCCTTTTCCACATCCTCTTCGCGGAAAGGGGCGACACTGGCGATGAGCGGGCGGTCCTTCTCCGCGGGACGGGCGTAAAGTTTCGCCAGCTTTTTTGCATCATCCGGGGGCACGCCGGTGATGGTGACAAGCCCTTGGGACAAGCGGCCGCCTTCACGGACGATGAGCAGGATTTCACGACGCTTGACGATTTTCCAAGAGACTTCCGCTTGGGCGTATCCGTCCTTGCGCAGCGTTTGGCGCACGAGGAAGGCGGCGTCGTCGGCTCGTGACGGTGAGGCATCACTCGACCTTATGTGTGTGAGTCTTGCGCCCATGAGTTCAAGAATCTCCCCCTCGCTCCTGGAGTTTGCGCCGGTGATTCTCACCCGCGTTTCAGCAACGGCGGAGATTGCCGTTAGAGCGAGAACCAGGCTGGTGGTGATAAGCTTCATCAGCGGAAAGAAATGCGCCAGAGCGCGAGTGCCCGCGAGTCTCCTTCCTCACTCATGCCGGTGGAGATGAACCAGCGGTCCGTGATTGCGATGGTGGCGGTGGAAAAGGAGTCGTTCGAATAGGGGTCTTTCTCGGATAGGTTGAAATCGACCCGGTCCAGAAGCTCTAACAGAGGCCTGAGCTGCTTGCCGTAGCGGAATCTGCCGCGGCGGAGTTCTTCCGCCAGGAGCTGCAAGGCGCGGGACGAGGCCGCTTGGGGGTCGACCAGGCCGGTGGTGGTGGTGCCGGTGGCAAGCAGGGTCATGATTTCATTTTCGGGGAGGGGTGGGTTCGAGGTGAGGAGGAGCTGGGGGTTGGATGCCTGGCCGAAGGCATAGACGGTCAGCTGGTAGGGGCGAGGCTCGGCGGTGCCCCGGATTTCGAGAATGGGATCAAAGCCGGTGGCAGGCTTGAATGTGGCTGTTCCTGAGCGGATGTTGAGCGTGCTGAATGGCAGAGCCGCGCGAAAGTCCTTGATGGTGGCCACGCCATCCGGTGCCGGCTTTTCCAAAGTGCCGGTGACGCGGATGTTAGCGGTGAGGTCACCGGTTGCCAGATTGCCACGGATCAGGAACGGCTCCTCGGTCCGGACCAGCACATTGAGCCCCCAGTTCCGGAATGGCTCCGGCATCGAAGCGCCTTGGGTGCGTGGAGGATCGAGTTTCGGCAGGGAAGCCGCCGCGGGACCGGTGAATGGCGTGCCGATGGGAAGCAGTTCGATGTCCCGATAGAAGATGCTATCGACCGCGCCCACCGTGCCGGAAAGCACGGCCCGCTCCCAGGGGCCTTGCAGCCGGAGATCCGCATTCGCGCGCACGATGAGAAAATCATTCCTGAGGAGCGGGAGGTGGCTGCCGCGGAGGCGGAGGTCGATGTCAAGGGGCTTGCCACCGTTCAGGGAGAGCGAGGCGTCCCCTTGCAAAGTTCCACCCGCGGCTGAGCATTTGAGGTTTTTCAGGGTGATGCGATCCAACGAGAGATCCACCCGGGCCCCTCCGGCCTCGATGGTGGGGAATCGTTCATTTTTGAAACGTGCTCCGGCATTGGCCAGATCGAGCGTGCCTTTGATCTCGGGTTTTCCAACTTTTCCCGCGACGGTGACATTGCCGGTGAGAATGCCGGAGATCCGATCTATGTTAGAAACCAGGCTGCTGAATCGTGAGAGATCCAGACGTGGGAGATCGATCCGTGCGGTCAGCGGTTCATCCTGAATACTCTGAGGTGCCCCGGCCCACTCCGCCGGACGGAAGGGCATGGTCGCCTTGAGCACGGCCGGCGCGAAGTCCGGGGCGGTGGCGCTTCCATCGACCATGAGATTCCCATCCCGGCCGCTGAGCAGGATTTTCAGGTCCGCAGGTGGCAGCTTGGGCTGGGTGGGTGAGCGTAGATCCTTCGCCTCAAGCTTGGCTTCCACGATCGGTTGGGAGTAGGTGCCCGCGACTTGGATATCGAGTTGGCCGGTGGAGCGGGGATCGAGTTTCTCCAAGGCAGGGAGCCACGGTTTCAAGAGGCCGAGCGAGAGCACACGTGACTTGATGGAAAGGGCCACGGGGCGGGTGTCCTTCGCGAGAGTTTCCCGCCATTTTGAAAAATCCCCAGGGACCGGGAGACGAGCGCTTCCTTCGGCGAGCTCGGTCTTTCCATCGGTCCAAACAAAGCGCTTCAATTCGAGGGACTGCTCCGCGAGCGCGGCTTCGAGGGTGATCGTTTGTTGATCCATTTTCACCTCCAGCGTCTGGACTTGGATATTGCCCGGCCATTGGTAGTTGATCGCGCCGCTGGCGGCGATGGTTGCGGCGGATTCACGCGCCCAGGTGGCTTGCGAGCATGATAGCCCGCCCCGGTGGATACCCTGCTTGACCTCGCCGCTGCCGCTCCAGGTGCCCGTGAGATTGGCAACGCCACTGGGCTTGATCTTCACCGCGGAGAGCCAGGGGGCGATGCGGGTGCTGGTAAATCCTTGGAACTCGCACTTCCCCTGATAGGTCGCAGCTGCCACTTGATAGCTGGCCTCCAATCTCAATCCGTCCAAGGCCACCTCGGCGGCCGCGGTCTGGTCGTCCGCCCACTGCGTCTTGATTTGAATCGGGGAGGCAAGTTGGTCGTCCACGGGCTTTAAATTGGCATTGATGCTGGCGGATTGGGGTTTGTTCCGGACCAGAGCGAGCTTGAAATCCCCCTCGATGTTTGAAGCGGGGACGCGGGCCTCGGGATCGATCGCTGGAAAGCGGGTGGCCAACTCACGGAGGACGGCTGGGAGATCGGGCAGCCTGAACTTCCCCAGGACCTCGCCGAGGGTGAACGTGGAATCCTCGCGGCGAACAGGGGCGGATGCGTCGAGGGAAAACTCCGAGCCAAGGAGCGTCGCCCGCGTGGTTAGAGTCAGCTGATCCGCAGTGAGATCCACATCCAAGCCGAGCTCCGGAGTCTTCCAATCTTGCCAGGCCCCCTCTTCGAGCAGGATTCGAACGCTGGCGGTTGCCAGCTTGGGGTCGGGCAGGATCCGGTCCACCTCGATGGCGAGTGAGGTGAGCGTGGCGCTTGCGGGGAGCTCGGTTCCAAATTGCCTGGCGGTCTCGGCGAGCCTCAGCCGACCCTCGCGCAGATCAACTTTCGCGGCAGAGAATCCCGGTGCGCTGCTGATGACAAACACCGCGTCATTCAAGTGCAATTCAAGCTCGGCGGACGCTTCGGCGGCGGGGGGCAGTTGGATGGCAACATTTTGCAGGCTGACGCCGGGAAGCGGGTCGATTTTCGGGATGCCAAGTGCATCCGCTGTCCAGGTGATGGTGGAGGTCTGGGCGGGCCATTGGCGGGCCTGACCATCGGTAAAGGCACCTAGGGCCAGCTGGAAGGTTTCGGTGCCCGGGGAGTGGATCAAGCTGCTGGGGGCGAGTTGTAAAACGGGTTTACCATCGCGGGTGGCCGCGATGCTGATGTCGCTGAGCTCGATCGCCGCAGGGATCAAGCGTTCCCGGACCGACCGCAGGGTGGTGACGAGTCTCTTGAGGTCGAGCGGCGGTTTGGGTAAATCTTTTTCTTGCGCCTCGAGTCCAAGGCGCAAATCCGCATGGACCCCGGCGAGTCTGAGCCCGTCCACGCGCCCGCGCGCCAACTCGCTCCATCGATACGCGGGTGCGAGTTGATGGATGGTCAGGCTGGCAAGACCTTTGTCGCCGGTGAGGTGGAGATCAGAAATCTCAAATCCGCCGGCGAGGTTTCCTGCGATTTTAAAGTCACCATCCAGTCCCGCATTTTTCAGGAAATGCGAAGCGATGGGCGGGACTAGCATCCGAAACCCCGGACCATTGAGCCAGACCAGGCTGAGGACCAACAGGCCGAGGACGATCCAGCGGCGGACTTTCCGGCGTCGTTGCGGACGTGGATCGGAAACGGTGCTTGATGGCGGAGATTCAACCAAAGTGCTGACAGGTTCGACAGATCTCATCGCTTGGTCAATCGCTGGATTGCACGGAGCTTGTCAAATCTACGGTTGGCCTCTACATCCTGCGGCGATGGAACCTATTACTTTTCGACCGATTTATCAAGAACGCGTGTGGGGTGGAAGGGAGCTGGAGCGGGTCTACGGGCGGATCTTGCCAGCAACGGGAGTGCCCATCGGCGAATCCTGGGAAGTGGTGGATCGCGACGGTGAACAGTCAATCGTCGATCAGGGGCCATTTTCAGGGCTTTCACTGCATGAACTGTGGGTGAATCATCGTGCCGAGATTTTCGGCGAGGGGTTTCTCGATCATCCCCGCTTTCCGATCTTGATCAAGGTGCTGGATGCGCGCGACGACCTTTCCATTCAGGTGCATCCTCCCCTTCATCTCGCTGCGGCCCTTGGCGGTGAACCGAAAACCGAGATGTGGTTCATCGCGGCTTGTGTTCCCGGCGCCAAACTCTACGTCGGCCTGAAAAAGGGAGTATCACGTGCGGATTTTGAAGAAGCGATTGGCAACGGCGGCGTCGCCGATTGCGTCCACGCAATCGTGCCCCAGTCGGGGGATTCCATCTTCATCGCCTCAGGTCGCCTTCATGCCATCGGAGCTGGATTCTTGATTCATGAAATCCAACAAAACTCCGACACCACTTACCGGGTGTTCGACTGGAACCGCCTGGGGCTCGACGGCAAAGCTCGTGAGTTACATGTGCGTGAGTCGCTTGCGAGTATCGATTTTGATGACTTCGAGCCGAGCATGGACACCCCGATGGGCGATCAACTCGCTGCCTGTGAGTTCTTTAAAACCGAGCGCAAAATTTTAGTCGATGGCTCGCAGATACCACCGTCGGTGCCGGATCAATTTTCCATCCTCTCGGTGGTGGATGGCCGGTTGGCAAGTGCAGGCGGGAGGCTGTTTAACAAGGGTGACTTCCTACTCCAGCCCCGCAAGGGTTCGGTGATCAAGGCGGTTGGGCAAGCGACCGTGCTGCAAATCACGTTGCCGCACTGATGTGGCTGGCTATTCGGAGATGTCAGGGATAGGAGTCTTCCGTGAGCGCTGAAGCAGGCAAAGGGGAAAGGTCACTGGCGGTCTTTGGCTGGCTTTGGGGGGTGTTCTTCTTGCAAGGCATGACACCGGGCTTCTGGCTGCCTGCCCTGACGAATATTCTGGAGGCGAGAGGGCTGGGCGGATGGGTCCCGATTGTGTTCCTGGTGCCTTCCCTGTGTGCCTTGATTTCACCGCTCATCGGCGGGGCTTTGGCGGATCAACGGGTCGCGGCGGAGAAGCTGTTGGCCATTTCATCGACACTTGGAGCGGTCATGCTTTTCGCCGCATTCGCCACCTTGGATGCGGGGTGGAATCCGTGGTGGTTTGTGGGATTGTTAGGAATCTATTCCATCTGCTCGGGGCCGTCCTGGGGCTTGTTGACGACGATTTCACTGACTCATCTTGCCCATGGAGAGCGCCAGTTCCCGCTGGTCAGGGTGGGCGCGACGATCGGGTGGATGGTGGCGGGCGTGCTGACCAGCTATGTGCTCCATGCGGATGTCAGTCCGGTCGCGGGCTACGCCTCTGCGGCCGCAAGAATGCTCGGCGGAATGGCCGCATTGATGCTGCCCCACACGCCACCGCTCGGGAGCGCGACCTCGTGGCGAAGCCGCATGGGCCTGGATGCATTTGTCTTAATGAAGCAGCCGGATCACCGGGTGTTCTTCACGGTGACCGCGCTCTTTTCCATCCCGCTTTCGGCATTTTATATGTATGCCCCCGAGCTTCTGAAAACCCTTGGCGACGTGCATCCGACCGCGACGATGACCATCGCCCAGATCACCGAAGTACTCGCGATGATCCTGGTGGGGTCGGTGATGGTTCGGTTTCGGGTGAAAGTGATCTTGCTCTGGGCACTGGGGCTTTCGATCTTGCGCTTTGGCATGAGTGCCTATGCCGGGGCAAGCGGACTGATCACCTGGCATATCGGCGGCATCGCGCTGCACGGGATGTGTTATACTTTCTATTTCATCACCGCCCAGGTGTTTCTGGATCGGCGGGTGGATCCCGGACTCCGGGGGCAGGCGCAGGGGCTTTTGGCCTTGGTGACGAGCGGAATAGGTCCTCTCGTAGGAACTTTGTTTTGTGGTTGGCTCAAGTCGCACTGCGTCGGTGCGGACGGTTCTGGCTGGGAGGATTTCTGGTCGATTCTCGCAGGAACGATCGCGGTGTGTTTTCTGATATTCGCCGTATGTTATCGAGGCCAGGGAAAGCGCGCGAAGCAATGAGCGGCGGCATATCGAGACATCGACGCGTAGATCACGAGGAAGGAATCTGATAGAGCCCGCGCTCTTGAATCCATTCTGCGACCTCGGGCGAGAGCCAGGCCGCTGGATTCCGGCCCGCTGCGATGGCCGCGCGGATGGCCGAGGAGGAAGCAGGATGCTCTCCCATGACCGGATGGAGTCGATAGCCCTCGCGTGCCTGTGGAGGGGCGCCGCGTGCGAGCACGATGAACTCCACACAAGCCGCGAGGCGTGTAGGATTCTTCCAGCGGACGAGCGACTCCCATTGGTCACCGCCCATGATCCAGAAAAGTCGGGCGGTGGGAAAACGCCGCGCCATCGTCTCGGCGGTGGCATAAGAATAAGAGGGACCGGTGGTTTGGCGGATTTCCAAGTCATCGACGCAGGCCCATGGCAAGGGCGCGGTGGCGCGGCGGAGCATTTCGAGACGGTCTTCCGCACTGGCAGGACGGCTTCCCGTTTTATGGGGTGAGATCTGGCAAGGAATGAAGCGCACCTGATCGAGGCAAAGAGCGGCTTGAGCGAGTGCCGCCAGATGGAGATGCCCGTCGTGCACGGGATCAAAGGTGCCACCAAACAAGGCGATTCGTTGTGCGGTGGCCATCGGGTTGAAAGTCGGATTCCTATTCCCAGGTCATGCGACGAAATCGTAGTCGTAGGGCTTGCGCATCTCGCGGCTCACATAGGAATTTGCCTCGGCGGCGTGCTCGCCGGTGAATATTTCCTTTTCCGGGTCCCACTGGAGTTTCTTTCCGGTCCTGAGTGAAATGGCTCCAAGGTGGCAAACCGAAGCCGAGCGATGCCCGACCTCCACGTCGCAGATCGGATCCTTGCGGGTGCGGATGCATTCGAAGAAATTCTTGCGGTGGTCATTGCTGAAATAGAGGCGCTCGGCATCATCCGGGAGCGGCCGGGAAATCACTTCGCGGTCGGTGGATTTGATTTCATCGCGGTTGACCCAGATCCAGCCGTCGTCACCCTCGAAGCGGATCCCGTTGCGCTGCCCGCCCGGTTTGACGACACCTCCGAAGGGGTTGTCATCCGTAGTGGTGCGAACGTTGAAAACCACTCCATTGGAGTAGGTGAACTTGACTTCATACTCACTTACGGTGGTGTATCCGCCCGGGATCGGAGTTGCTAGGGATTTACTTTCGATATGAACGGGAGCAGGCAGGCCGATGGCCCAGTAACCGATGTCCATGTGATGGGCGCCCCAGTCGGTCATGGTTCCACCCGAGTAGTCATACCAATTCCGGAAATTCCGATGACAGCGCTCCGGCATGTAGTCCGCTTGCGGTGCCTGTCCTTGCCAAAAGTCCCAGTTCAAATGAGCTGGAACGGGCTTTGTATTGAAGGGGCCGCCCCGCAAACCCGCGGGCAACCAAACGGTGACTTCCCGGAGTTTCCCGATTCTGCCATTCCGCACCAGTTCACAGGCCATCCGGAAACGCTGGCTGCTCCGTTGCTGGGTGCCGGTTTGCAGGACCACCTTGTTCTCCCGCACTGCTTTGACGACGTGTCTACCCTCGTCAATCGTCAGTGTGAGCGGTTTTTCCGAATAGATATCCTTCTTGGCCCGAGCCGCGCCGATGTTGATCAAGGTGTGCCAGTGGTCGGGGGTTCCATTGATGACGACCTGAATGTCATCGCGCTCCAAAAGCCTGCGGAAATCGCTAAATCGGGACGGGACTTTTCCGTCTTGAGTGAAGGTGCCCACAGCCTTGTCAAGAAGCTGCTGGTCCACATCGCAAACCGCGACGACATCACCAAACCGGCGTGCATCCTTGGCATCACCGACGCCCATGCCACCACAGCCGATCAGGGCGATTGCCGGGCGATCATTAGGCGATGTGACTGTTTTTGCGGGCTCCTGCGCAGCGGCGATTTCCCTTTCGACAAACCAAAGCGGCAGGCCTGTAGCCGCAGCGGCGGCCGACGCCCTGCGGATGAATGAACGGCGGGAAATTTGAATTGGATTTTCAGGATTCATCCGCGGCCAGACTGCGAGGATCTCGCCGAGCGGTCGAGTGAAAATTTGAACGGTTGAATTCCGTTGCCAGCTTCCCATGATCAAAGGCTTCCCGACTCAGATTGTGAAAGTTTTTTAATGAAAGAACCCTCGATCACGCAAGGTATCGAGCGGTGTTTGAATACGATTCCCGCCATCTGGGTCGCCGCTATTTCCTTCGCCAACTTTATCAGCGCGGAGGAACGGGTGGATTTTAATCGAGACGTCAGGCCGATCTTGACCAAGCATTGCACCGCGTGCCATGGCGGCGTTAAAGAAGCTGGGAACATCTCATTTATCTACCGGGATAAAGCGCTTGGCATGGGAAAATCCGGTGAATATCCCATCGTCCCTGGAAAACCTGCCGAATCCGATATGCTAAGGCGGCTTCGCAGCAGCGATCCCGACGAAGTCATGCCCAAGCCGAAGCATGGACCTCCGCTGCCAGCTGCCGAAATCGCCCTGATCGAACGCTGGATCCGCCAGGGTGCCGAGTGGCAGGATCATTGGTCTTTCATCAAACCGGTGAATGTGCCGAACGTGAAAATCTCCGACGAGACATGGCCATCAGTGCCTCTGGACCGCTTCGTGCTCCAAAGACTCGACCAGGAGCACCTCAGGCCGTCCCCTGAAGCCTCACCCGCTGAATGGTTGCGGAGAGTCACCTTCGACCTAACGGGCCTGCCTCCAACAGCTGAAGATCTGGCCACGGATCTTGCGGCTTTTGAAAAAAATCCGTCCACCGCCCGTGCCGCCGTGCTGGATCGCCTGTTAGCCTCGCCGCGGTTTGGCGAGCGCTGGGCCGTGATGTGGCTCGATCTTGCCAGATATTCCGATACCTATGGTTTTGAAAAAGATCCCCACCGCGACATCTGGCCTTTCCGAGACTGGGTGATCCGAGCCTTCAACGCGGACCTGCCGTATGACCGGTTCACCATTGAGCAACTCGCTGGCGATCTACTCCCGAACGCCACCGCTGACCAACGCCTCGCCACGGCCTTTCACCGCAACACCCAGACCAATACCGAGGGCGGAACCGACGATGAAGAATTTCGCGTGGCCGCGGTGATCGACAGAACCCAGACCACCTGGACCACTTGGCAAGCGACGACCTTCGGCTGCGTGCAGTGTCACTCTCATCCCTACGACCCCATCGACCACGACGAGTTTTACAAGTTCACGGCCTTCTTTGATAGCACGGCGGATTACGATCAGGACGATGACTACCCGCGCATGAAAATCGCAGCGGATCCTGGGAGCATGGATGAGGTCTCCGCGCTTGAAATCCAGACACGCGAGCACCGTGTGCGACTCAATGATGATGGGAAAGCCCTCGCAGAATCCTCCCCAGACTGGACGGTCCTTGTGCCGGAAACCCTGACGCCCAGTCATGGCAAGCTTGTGATGGCCGCCGACGGCACCATCCGCAGCGAAGGCACCCTGCCAGTAGGAAGCGTTCACAAGGTTTCCGCTCCTGCACGGAATTTCTCCGCCATCCGACTCGATATCCTGCCCGACCATGCCGATCCAAAAAAATGGCCCGAGCGTGGCTCCTTGGTCACGCGTTTCACGGCCCAGATCACAGACGCCTCGGGCGTGGTGACCCCCGTGGCGATGAAGGAGGTATTCGTGGATCGTCTCAGTGAACCTGTCGAGCCACACCCGACTGGAAACGTTGGCGGCTTCCCCAAGCTCGATGGCCCGCGGTGGGCGGTCTTTGTCCCGGAGAAACCGATCGTTGCGGAATCCGCTGCACGACTGGAAGTCTCGCTCGCACAAGACTCAAAAACAGCGGGAGACCAGGCGACACCTGTTAGAAATTTCACCATCCTACTTTCTAACAACCCTGCATGGACCGCGCTTGTCAATGACCCGCAGCGCGCAGCCACTTGGAAATCCCGTGAGGAGATGGCCGCGCGGCTGAAGGCGATCCCCGGCACCCTGGTCCCGGTGATGGTCGAGCGCCCGGCACGGGAAACCCGGGTGTTTGCCCGGGGAAACCGACTCTCCAAAGAGCACGTCGTTTCGCCCGGCGTGCCCAAGCTGCTGGCCAATGGTGCACCTGAAGTCGGCATGACGCGGCTCGATATGGCCCGCTGGATCGCAAGCCCGGAAAATCCGCTCACCGCGCGGGTCATGGTCAACCGGCTGTGGGGGGAACTCTTCGGAATCGGAATCGTGGAAACCGCTGAAGACTTCGGCACCTCCGGCACCCTTCCAAGCCACCCGGAACTGCTAGACCACCTCGCGGTGCGCTTTATAGACCAGCACCGGTGGTCGATCAAGTCCATGCTCCGCGAGATGGTCTTGTCCGCAACCTATCGGCAGACCCACCGCGCTTCGAAGGAGCTCATTGAAAAAGATCCCTCCAACCGCCTGCTCGCCCGTGGTCCGCGCACCCGGCTCTCCGCCGAAATGGTCCGCGATCAGGCGCTGTCGGTTGCAGGCCTGCTCTCGCCCAAGATGCATGGCCCGCCGGTCTATCCACCGCAGCCTGCTGGAATCTGGAACTCGATCTATAGTGGCCGGAAATGGCTGGAATCCACCGGCGAGGACCGCTTCCGCAGAGGAGTCTATACCTATCAGAAGCGCACCAGCGGCTATCCAGGATTTTTAACCTTCGATGCTCCGAGCCGTGATCTTTGCAGCGCTCGCCGCATCGCCAGCAACACCCCGTTGCAGGCGCTTGTAACCCTGAACGATCCGGCCCATATCGAGGCGGCGCAGGGCTTCGCAAAACGCATGCAGGCCCACTCGCCGGATCTTGCGGCACAGCTCTCATTCGGGATCATGCTCTGCACCCAGCAGCTTGCATCACCCACCATGCTTGGTGAGTTGATGAAACTCCATGCCGAGGCCACCGCCGAGTATGAGAACTCACCAAGCGAAACATCCAAGCTTGCAGATTCTCCCGCCGCGGCCGCACTCGTGTTGACCGCCAACACGATTCTCAATCTGGACTCCGCACTTACCCGTTAGAACCATGGACCCGAATCATCTCGCACGACTCAGGCACACCGAGCTCCAGCACCTCACACGCCGTCATTTCCTCTCGAAATGCTCGACCGGGCTCGGAGCGATGTGGCTTGCGAGCACCGCAGGCCGGGCGTGGGGCGCGTCCACTGTCTTGAAAAAAGACCCCGCCAATCCACTGGCGCCGGCATGGCCCCAGTTCAGCCCCAAGGTGAAACGGGTGATCTATCTGCACATGTCCGGCGCGCCATCCCAGCATGAGTTGTTCGATTACAAGCCGGAGCTCCAAAAACTCAATGGCAAGGATTGTCCCAAGGAGTTTCTCGAGGGCAAGCAATTCGCCTTCATCCAAGGAGTGCCGAAAATGTTAGGTCCGCAGTTTGATTTCAAGCAACACGGCCAGTCCGGCGCATGGGTATCCGACCGACTGCCGCATTTCTCCTCGGTGGTCGATGATGTATGTTTCATCAAGTCGATGCATACGGACCAGTTCAATCATGCACCAGCCCAGTTGTTGCTCCATACCGGTTCGCAGAATCTGGGAGCGCCTTCCATCGGCGCATGGGCGACTTACGGGCTCGGTTCGGAAAATCAAAACCTACCCGGCTTCATAGTGCTCACCTCGGGCGGCAACAACCCGGATGCGGGCAAATCCATCTGGGGGTCGGGTTATCTGCCATCCGTCTTCCAAGGCGTGCAGTGCCGCTCGAAGGGAGAACCCGTCCTGTATCTCAATGACCCGCCGGGGATCTCTCAAAACCTCCGGCGACGCTCGCTCGATACACTTGACCGCCTCAACCAACAGATATCCGCAGACGTTGGCGATCCGGAAACCGTCACCCGCATCGCCCAATACGAGATGGCCTTCCGGATGCAGATGCACGCCACGGACGCCTTCGATTTGAAGCAGGAATCCCAGGCCACCCACACGCTTTATGGCACCCAGCCGGGCAAGGAATCGTTTGCGAACAACTGCCTGTTGGCGCGCCGTCTTGCCGAGCGAGGCGTCAGATACATCCAGCTTTTCCACGCAGGCTGGGACTCCCATGGCGCATCCGCCAAGGAGGCTCTCAATCAGGGCTTCAGTGAACGCTGCAGGGAGGTGGACCAACCGATGACCGCCCTGCTCAAGGATCTCAAACAACGCGGCTTGTTAGAAGACACCCTCGTCGTCTGGGGAGGCGAGTTCGGTCGCACTCCCATGCAGGAGAATCGAGGTGGGTCGGAGATGGCCTTCATCGGCCGCGATCACAATCCCGGTGGTTTCACCCTTTGGATGGCGGGTGGTGGAGTGAAGCGTGGAGTTTCATACGGGGAGACTGACCCCATCGGCTATGAAGCGGTCAAGGACAAGGTCTCCGCCCATGATCTGCATGCGACCATGCTTCATCTCATGGGATTCGATCATGAAAAACTGACTTACTCATCCCAAGGCGTGCCGCAACGGCTTACCAACATCACCAAGCCTGGCAGTCAAATTGTGAAGGGAATTCTCTCATGAGCTCCCCGGTCTTTTTTCGCCCCTCATGGGCGGATCAAGCTTCGGCAACCGGCGGGCGTCGCCATGCAGGTGGAGATTCCAACATCCCGTCATTTTTAGAGTGGCGATGTTTTTGACAATCAGCGCGGCAAGGGGGCGCTGCGGAAACGTTCATGCTGGCGGCGGATCATCGTGTCCAAGGGCATGAAGTTAACCGCCTTGGCAGACCAATCGAGCGCGCCTTGACGATTTCCCCGTGCGAACTGGATCTCGGCCATGGTGTCGAGGTAAGCAGCTTGGTCGGGGCTCTTGGCGAGTGCCATTCTGACGAAGGTCTCGGCCTGATCCAGAAACCGCTGGGCACGGGCGGCCATCCAGCCGGCGGTGTTGTAGGTGTTTTCCGCATCAGGGAAGCGCTCGATGGCTGCGGTGATTCCGCGCCATGCCTGCTCGAACCATAGATGGTGCTCGCTCAGAAGGCCGGCCTTCCGCAATGCGGGGAAAAAATAATCCGCCATTGACCCGTCGTTAGGGCAAATCTGGCGGCACCGATCGAGAAGAGCGATGGACTTGGCCCGGTCGAGCTTCAGCGTCGAAAGCGCGCGCCCCAGATCCGAGTGGATGCGGAAACGGATCCCTAGCAGAGGCGAGCTGGAGCGGGATTGAATGCCAGCTGCCATCTGTGCGCTGATCTCAGAAATGGAGGCCATTTCCTTCCATTTCCCCTGGGTGATCAACATCTCTCCATGAAGCCTCAGCGCGATCGTGAACTCGTCCGATTCCGGGTCTGAGAGCCGAGTGGCCTTTTCCCACCAAGCTGCCGCGCGGGTGTAATCATAGCCGAATGCGTAACCGTTTGCGATTTCAAGTGAGTCCCGCCCAAGCGCAAGCTGATCGACAAGGGAGTCTTGCGCGGCAGCCTCGGTGGGCCTCCCGGCTTTGCGAAGACAAGCAGCGGCGGCAGCATGGAAGTAGGGCTCTGGGCCACTTTTCCGATCGGTAAGCCCTTTGATCTGATTGAGAAAAAAAGTGGCGGCTTGGTCCCAGCGCTCGGCTGCGGACAAGTCGTGCACGTGCGTTCTCCACGAAAACTCTTGATGCCGGGATGAAGGGAGAAAATCCCACAACTTTAGGCTGGTGGCGGAGTCCGATTCCACGGAAACCAGGAACAACATCCGCTCAAAGAGCGGCGCGCGTTGATCCTCCGGCGTTTTTTCGATAGCGGCCCATGCGAGCGTGAGCCATTTTTGGCGCAGTCCATGAGGGTCCTTTGAAATTCCGCAGAGCACCAGCATCGCAGCGAAGCGCTCGCCGGGACTTGATGCAGGCTCAAGCACCAACAGCCAATTCCATAGGGCGCGGACCTCATCCTGTTCGCCAAATACAGCATCGATCACATCGTCCCAACGCTCGACTTGATCCCCTGCCCATGACGACGCGGCCGCGGCGGCGATGGTCGGCGCGCCGGCAACTTCACTCCTGACACCATTGGCGGAGAAAAACAATCCGATGAGCTTGAGGAACTTCGTGGAATCCTTTTCCGCCAACGCGGCCAGCGGCTTGCCGAAAACATCAGGAAGACTCTTTTGCAGGCCCCGCCCCTCGAAAAATCCCGCAAACAACAACAACTCGGGTAGATGGGGCGCCTCTTCATGATCATCCTCCAGCTGTTCTTTGGCAATCAAGGCGAAACGCTGCTCCACCCATGCCGCGTAGTCCGGGCGATCCGGATCCAGACCGATCACCGCCAACGCCTCCGAATGGCGCTCCAACGCCTCAAAAAAGGCAAATGCCTCAAGCGGAGAGTTTTTAGCGTAGGCCTTTTCCGCAAGAGCCGATTCACCTAACAAAAACAATGAATTGACCCCAAGCGAGCGCTCTTCGAGCTCCCCCGAGGTGCTGGAGCGTATCAGGGGTTCGAGATCAAGCGGCCTGAGCGGCTTACCTTGCCACCGGCGGATCGCAAGCCCCGTATATGGCGGATGAATCGGATTCTCCGCCTCCTCGGAATCCAAGGATCCCCGCAGCTGCATCCAGGGAACAGGATCGCCCAACAACGCGGCCATGGTAGCCGCCAACTTTGGCTCTCCTGCGTTTTTTGCGGCATCTTGCGCTGCGACCAAATCCCCCTTCGCCCGATACAGCGCAAGCTGCCAAGCGCTGCCAGCGTGCCCCTTAAGAGTCTTGGCTCGGCGGAGTTCCGAATCAAGCGAGCCTTGACTCTGGTGGAAGGCGGCAAGCGCCAGCAGGCCCACGGGGTCCGCTGGTGCCATTTCCAAAAAGGCCCGAGCCCCTATGGAGTCACCGGCAACCAGTGCCTCACGTGCCGCGATCACGGCGATTTCCCGGACGGCTGGCTCAACGCGCGTTTGCACTTCCGCGTCGGTCTCAGAGGCGAATAGCTTGAGAATCTGATGCCAAGCCCGTTTTTTGCGCATTTGTTCGATCAGGCCGATCTTTTCGTTAGTTCCTGCTTTGCGGTAGCGCTCCACCAAGGCGATCACGGCGGGATCCGTTTGCGGAGTGATGTGGAGTTCGATTTTTCGGATGAGTTCCCGTGCGCGGTAGGCCTGCTCGGGATGGGAGCTTTGTGCGGCTTGTCCCAATTCTTGCAGGGCTGCCTCGCCAAGCGTCCAGAGAGCATGGGTTGCCTGCTCCCGGGTCTTGAACTGCTCATCGTCCAAGTCGGCGATGAGCTGCTGAAGCGGTCTTTGAAGCGCCGGCTGGCTGGGAACCACGCTCGCTTCGGGCGCTGCGGCCGCGATCAAGGTCCATGGCCCCAGCAGGGAGAGCAGCAAGACTCGGCGAAGTTTCATCTCAAGGAAAACGTCGTGGATTCATCAAATCAATCAATGCCGAAATCAATTAGGCCGCGAAACTCTCGCCGCAAGAGCAAGTGACAACGGCGTTGGGGTTACTCACCTTGAAGCCTCCTTGCTGGAGGTCGTCGGAAAAATCAAGCTCACTGCCGCTGACAAACAAGGCGCTCTTCGGGTCGATCACCACATTCACGCCGTTGCTCGGCACAAGGATGTCACGGTCGCGCGGACCGTCCACGAGATCCATTTTATACTGCAGGCCCGAGCAGCCTCCGCCCACAACCGCGATTCGCAAGGCTCCTTCCGGGCGACCTTGGCGATCCAGCAAGCCCCGGAGATGTGACGATGCATTCTCAAGCACTTTGACGAGTTTTTCGTTGCCGATCTTGTAGTTCACCGCTGGGGTCATGCGGTAAACTGCATCCAATCACCAATCCCGTCAACTCCGGGGGCAACTTCCTTTCCAGGCGGGGAGCGGAAAACACAAAACGAGCCGCACCTTTCGGAGCGGCTCGCAAAATCCAGTTGAGACCCGGACGGCTTAAGCCTCCTCGCTTGCCTCTGGCGCGGCAGTCTCCGCGGCCTCGACGCCTTCAACAGCCTCGATCTCCTCGACCGCTGCGTCAGTTGCAACTTTCTTGGCGGCCTTTTTGGCAGGAGCCTTCTTCACGGCTGCCTTCTTTGCGGGGGCTTTTTTCGCTGCTTCAGCCTTCTTGACGGCTGGCTTCTTCACGAGGCCGCCGAGCTTTGCCGATGCTGCTTTGCGCTTCAGGTAATCGGCGCGGCGACGGCGTTTGATGATCTTTTTCGTTTGTTGTCCCATGGTTGGTAGGCACCTGCCTAGGGACTCCGGAGGGCGGGATCAAGAGGAAATCGCAGCAGACTTCACTCTTCTTGCGTTTCTTATTCGACAATCCCCCACCCGGCAGCCGACATTCCCGCCCCATGGCTGGCATTATCATCTCACCACGCGCTCGCATTTTCCACGGTCACGAGTGGATTTATGCCACGGAAATCAAGAAGTCCTTCGGAAACCCTCAACCCGGTGACGTCATCACCCTCAAGGACTTCCGGGATCGACCACTCGGCTCCGCAATCTATAATCCACAGTCGCAGATCGTCGCCCGGCGCTTCTCCCGCCGCAAGCAGGATCTCGATCTGGACTTTTTCACCCGCCGCATCGGCCAAGCCATCGCTCACCGGGCACAGTCGCACATCGACGAAACACTCGCCCGCCTCGTCTGGTCGGAGTCTGACGGCCTCCCGGGCCTGATCGTGGACCGCTACGGGGATCATCTCTCGGTTCAGACGCTTACCTTGGCCATGGATTTGCGGAAAGAAATCATCCGTGACGCGCTCGTGTCCCTGCTGAACCCCGCTTCGATCGTGCTCCGGAACGACTCACCCTACCGAAAAGCGGAGGGCATGGAACCGGGTATCGAAATGCTTCACGGCGAAAATCCGGGGCCCTTCACGGTCCATGCCAATGGCATCGCCTTCGAGGTCGATCTCTTCGATGGACAAAAAACCGGGCTCTACCTCGACCAGCTGCAAGCCCACGCGGAGGTCGCCGCGCTTTCCAAGGGCAAGCGGGTCCTCGACTGCTTCACCAACCAAGGCGGCTTCGCACTCGCCTGCGCCAAGGCCGGAGCGGCCCACGTCACGGCGGTGGATGTCTCCGCGAGCGCCTGCGAAGCGGCTCGGAAAAACGCGAGAATCAACAACCTGGAAATCGAGGTTCTCGAACACAATGTTTTCGATTTCCTGAAACACGCAAAGCCGGACTACGACCTCATCATTCTCGATCCCCCGAGCTTTACCCGCAACAAGGCGACGCTCATGGACGCGATGCGCGGATACAAGGAAATCCACCTCCGCTCCCTCAAGCTCCTGGACAAGGGCGGCTTGCTCTCCACCTTTTGTTGCTCTTATCACGCTTCACGCGAGCTGTTCATGCAAAATCTGGTGGATGCTTCGGTCGATGCCAAAAAGTCAGCCAGATTGGTGATGAATCACGCGCAACGTGCGGACCATCCGATCCTGATCTCGATTCCGGAAACCGGCTATCTCAAGGGCTTCACCGTGGAAGTCATCGCAACCCGCTAACCCGCTACGGTCCGTGCGCTTCTCGATCTTTCTCTACGGCATCAGCATTCTCGGCCTGGGAGTGCTGGCGGTCTTTTTATTGGAACGGAAAGACTCGTTAGGATTTCTCGTCGGCGCGATGCAGCTGGGCGGCGGCATCATCATCTGCGGGCTCTTCTCGTTCCGGATGTTCTGGCACGGCGTGATCGGCGCGGGCATCCTCGCGCTGCTGGGTGCCGCCCGCGGACTTGGCAATGCGCCGGGCCTTTTCAAGCTTCTGACTGGGGACACCGCCCACGGCCCGATGCCGTTGTTGGAAATGGGCAGCACGGTCATTTGCCTGCTGCTTTTTTTCAAAGTCATTCGGGCGCTTTATCAGGAACGTCTGCGCCGGATGCTGGAGTCTGAGGAATGACCGGCGGCGGCTCGGGCGACGGCAGAAGATCTTGCCACTGGTGGAGCTGGAATCCATCACCCATGCCGCCGATTTCACCGAGCAGTTCAAAGCAACGTTGCCGCCACTTCTCATAGTCCGGTGGTCCGCGCTCAGCCTCGCGACTGCCAGGAAAAACCACATAGCTGACTTTCAAGTCCGAGACGGGTCTGCTGTAAGACGAGGACTTCGGGTTCAACTCCCTGGCGAGCCTCAGCGAACTTTCCCCCACCTTGAAAGCAGGCCCACCGTCACCGACGATCGCGGGAAACAATCTCCCATCATGAACCACCACCGCGTAGTCACCGACGTTGGGAGAAAACTCGTCGTTCGAAGTGAGGACATCGACAGGAATGACAATAAACGGATCGTAGTCCGCGATCAGAAAACTACGGGCCTTGAGATCATCGATCCCCCGTTTGAGATATTGGATTCGCTCGCGTAACCATGTCTTCCGGGCCGCTGGGGTATTGGCTGCGGCAAGCTCTTTCTGCGCGGCAGCCACCCGTGCCTCCCAGCCTGCCACCATCGGGTTTGGCGTCTTCGTTTTTTTCGGCCACCCGTAGCTGGTGAATGGCTGATAGTGGGTTGAATTGACGATTTCATCCGGCATGGTGGCCAGCCGGTCACCATCCGAACCGTCCGATACGACATCCATCTCCGCTTGCAGGAAAAACACCTTGCGCCCGTTCGGGCCGCGCATCTGGAGGATCGTTTCACAATCGTAGACGTTGTGCTTGGTAAGGAGCTCGTTGAGCGAGTTCGCATCACGCCGAACACGCTCGATCTTGTTCGAGTAGAGCTTTGCAAACCACGGAGAAACCTCGGCCTTTTCGATCAGGGCGGGCATCCCGGGGAGCGCTTTGAATAACCCTGGGCTTGAAGCCTCCAGCTCTCCAAGAGTCCGCGCGGGAACAGGCGTCCGCAATGAGAGCTGGTAGCTTGCCGTGTAACTTGTATCGCTCACCCGCTCCTTCGACGCGATGCCGCCTTGATCGATTTTCACCTCGCTCTTGAAAGGAATCCCCGAACGCAGGAGCCGCACGTCCGTCACATCACCGAGCTTGGAAAGCTCCGGTTCCGGAAGATCTTCAGGTTGTTTCGCCGATTCCTCGAGCGTCTTTTTCAGTGCTGCCACATCACGCTCGTATTTTTCTTCCAACTCCGAGCGGATTTTCGCCTCCGCCTGACGATAGATATCCTCCTTGTCCGGCGAAACAACCACGGGCCGGGGCGAAATCAAATCCTGCAGCCCTCGCTTGATTTTTGGCAGATTCCCGCTCGCCAGCAAAGCGGCGGCACCCACTCCCAGATAAAACAAGTCCCTCCAACCGAACCACTTAAAGCCGTTTTTCTGACGCTTGTTGATTTCGACTCGCTGCTCCATTCGCCCCACGTTAATCAAATCCCCGGGTTCTTCAATCCCTGTCCGACAAACTTTTTTGCCCGCCAATCCAGCATTTTTCCCATTCCACAAAACTCGGCCATGACAAACCCGCCGCAATCCCTACAGTCGCGCCCGTGAGTTACCAGGTCTTCGCCCGCAAATATCGCCCCAAAACCTTCGACGATGTCCTCGGACAGGACCACGTCGTGAGGACCCTTCGCAATGCCATCGCCCAAAAACGCCTCGCCCACGCCTACCTTTTTGTAGGTCCGCGCGGCACAGGAAAAACTTCAACCGCCCGGATTCTCGCCAAGGCTCTCAACTGCACCCACGGCCCCAATGCGGATTTCGACCCCGATGAGGACGTCTGCGTCGAAATCGCCGAAGGGCGGTCCCTCGATGTGTTGGAAATCGACGGAGCCTCGAACAACGGCGTCGAACAAGTTCGCGATCTTCGCGAATCCGTGCGATTCGCTCCCGCCCGGGGCCAGTTCAAGATTTTTTACATCGATGAGGTCCACATGCTGTCCAACGCCGCCTTTAATGCGCTGCTCAAGACGCTCGAAGAGCCGCCGCCGCACGTGAAATTCATCTTCGCCACCACCGAGGCGAATAAAATCCTCCCAACCATTCTTTCGCGCTGCCAGCGCTTCGACCTCCGCCCGATTCCTACGGAAACCATTTCCAAACACCTGCTCCATATCGCCACCGCCGAGGGCATCACCCTGGACGAAACCGCCGCATGGGCCATCGCCAAGGGAGCGGATGGCGGAATGCGGGACGCCCAGTCGATGCTCGACCAGCTCGTCTCCTTCTGCGGGGACAGCATCAGCGAGGCCAATGTGCTCGACGTCTTCGGCTTCACATCGCGGGAAAAAGTCGCAGCACTCACCCAGACCCTGCTCGCCCGGGATAATCCAGCTGCCCTGTCACTGATCCAAAAAGAAGCAGAGAGCGGTCGAGAACTCTCCCAATTGCTCGGCGAGCTGATCGGCTGCCTGCGTGCTCTGTTAGTTGCAAAACTTGATCCATCCGCGGACGGAGAAGGTATCCCCGAAGCCCTTTGGAGCGCCCTGCTTCAAGCCGCAGACGAATACCCCCCGGACCGGATCTTGTCGGCCATCGACGTTTTTGCGGAAACGGAGGGGCGGATGAAGTGGGCCACCAACAAGCGCCTGCATTTCGAGTTGGGTGTCATCAAAGCCATTCAATCGATTGGTGAAGTCCGCATCACCGACGTGATCAAGGTCCTCACCAAAGGCGCCGATTTCGTGGGTGTTCCGTCGTCAATACCGCAGTTAGAAGCTGCGCCGGTCACCACTCAAGTCACCTCGGCACCTGTGGATGTGGCACCCGCGCCAACTCCACCGCCAGTTGTTAAGCCGGCTGTGAGCGGAATGAAAGGATTGGACTCACTCATCGACGCCGCGCCGGATGTGAGCGAACCGCCGGCCCCCGTCGAACCTCCCGTCTCAAGGGAGGAAAAGCCCGCGGCTGAAGCCAAGCCAGCCACACCCAATGTCCCTGCCACCTCACCTGCGGAGGATTCCTTTCACAACGACCCACTCATTCAAGCTGCCTTGGTGAAGTTTGAGGGCAAGGTCCTTATCTGAGATCTTCCTGCCCGCACATGCCAACCAGACCCACCCGTCTCAGATATCATCATTCGGGTCATTTGAGAGGATAAACCTTTTCCCGAGATGATTTCTGAAGTCTTCGAAACGTTCCATGGTTTCCCCAAGAGCTCATCCATGGAGCAACCCCAACTCTCAGGAACGCTCCACGTAATCCTCAAGCCTGACAGTCCCAACCTTGTCAACCCACGATCACTCGGAAGCGCCCTTGTGAATATTTGTGAAGCTGGATGCACCAAGGAAATGCGGCCTTGAGACTCCTTGTCTACGAGACCTAACAAGAAGCTTCCGTAGAAACAAGACAACCTGAGCACCTGGAGATCGTTTTAAAAAGTAGCGTTGAATACTGGTAAACACAAATTCTGCAGCACCGGACTTCACCTCCTTCAGCATCCCATCGGACCGGGACAGATTCAACGAAGCATGCCGATCGGTTGAAGAGCTGTATGGGTCAACTCAAGCCAACGTCCCTCCGCAGATCCCGCGCGCTCCAGATCACCCCGGCCAACGCCGCTGCAGCCCCTCGCAGCT